>JAUWIQ010000070.1 GCA_030605285.1 Planctomycetota bacterium | reverse complement strand
CTCTCGGTCGGTAGCCTGGTGGCCCTCTCGGCGGTGACCGCAACGCTCGTGATCCGTGATTATTGCGGGGGTGCGGCGGCAGGGCCTGGCGGGATGTTGGCCGGAGCGTTGGCAGCCGTTGTGGTCTGTTCTCTCGTCGGACTGCTTTCGGGAATCATGGTTACCGCATTCGGTATGCCTCCGTTTATCGTGACCCTGGCGACGATGTCGATCGCGAGGGGTTTGGCACAGATTCTCGCCCGCGGCCAATCGATCTATCAGGTTCCGGAGGACTTTTCCTGGTTTGCTACCGGTGACACATTCGGGATTCCCAACGAGGTCTTCGCGAGGGGGGTACTCTACCTGCTTGCCCAATTGCTGATGACCCGCACCACGCTCGGACGTTGGATTTACGCGGTCGGAGGCAATCGCGAAGCGGCCCGGCTTTCGGGTGTGCCGGTACTCGGGGTGATGCTGCTCGTCTACATCCTCTCCGGAGCGCTTGCAGGGGTGGGGGGCGTGATTGAGGCCTCTCGACTCCAGAGCGGTTCGCCGCTCTATGGGAATATGTATGAACTTTATGTGATTACGGCTGTGGTGGTGGGTGGAACCAGCCTGGCAGGTGGCGAAGGAAAAATCTTTGGTACGCTGATCGGTGCGCTCACGATTGCCGTGATTCGCAACGGAATGAACTTGATGAATATCGAAAGTTATACGCAGGGCGTGGTGATGGGACTGCTTATCCTGGCCGCGGTTCTGATCGATGCCGGTAAGAAAAAGAGTTTTGGGAAAAAAGTGTGGGGGCGGTTGTTTACGTTTGCGCCCAATCGATAAAACAGAGGCCCTGCGGGTGGGACGAGCCTGGGGTTTTAAGATAAGGAGTGGGAGTTATGAGGCGTTTCTCGGCGGTGGTTCTCTGCCTGATGCTGGGTGGGATTCCTCTGGAATCGGGCGCGGAACAGGGGGTCACGAAGGTGCTCACAAGCGTCGCGCAAAATATCCACGTGGCGGACTGGAGCTATCAGGGAGAGGCAACTGGGGGCCGCAAAATCAATATTGTTAAATCCATCCTGCACGGAGGCAAGCAGGAAGGCGTCGATGTGATTAGCGTCGACAATGGCAAGCTGAGGATTGTCGTGGTTCCCACCCGGGGGATGAGTGTGCTCGGCGTGACCCTCGAAGAGATCCGGCTGGGTTGGGATTCCCCCGTCCGTGAAGTCGTCCATCCGGCGCTGATGGACTTGCACGATCGGGGTGGGCTGGGCTGGCTCGATGGGTTTAACGAATGGATGGTTCGTTGCGGACTGGAGTTTGCCGGCCATCCGGGGACCGACAAATTTCAAGACAATACGGGAGCCGAAAACACCCGTCCGCTTACGCTGCATGGCAAGGTGGGCAACATTCCAGCCTCCGAAGTGGAGGTTGTGGTGGACGCAAAGCCGCCCCATCGGATTCGCATTCGCGGCCGCGTCGATGAGCGAAGTTTCTATGGCGCGCAACTGGAGATCTGGACGGAAATTTCCACGCTCCCGGGCAGCAGCGAATTTCGCATCGACGATGTCCTCAGCAATCGAGGAGACGAGACGCAGGAGTTCGAACTCATTTACCACTGCAACTACGGCCCACCCTTACTGGAAAAAGGATCCAAGCTACGGATTCCGGT
This sequence comes from Planctomycetota bacterium, assembly GCA_030605285.1. The sequence continues at coordinate 6,508 of JAUWIQ010000070.1, read as the reverse complement.
ACGAAAGATTACACCGATGAATGCCACCGCGGCGGCGGCCCTCGATGAGTACAGCACGATTGCGGGACCCACCCCCGGAATAAGCGAACAGGTATTTTTGATCAAGCCACTCAGTGATCTGGAGGGTAAAGTTACCGTGCTGCTCGAAAATGCTGCGGGGGATCGGGGGACCACAGTCCGTTTTTCCACCGAACAGCTCCCCTATTTGACGATCTGGAAAAATCAGGCCTCGCGCCGCGCAGGCTACGTCACCGGCATTGAGCCGGGTACCTGCTATCCCTTCAATCGCCAGGTGGAGCGGCAAGCGGGGCGGTTGCCGCGGCTGGGGCCCGATCGTTCCCGAAAGTTTTCCCTGGAGTACGCGATCCTTGAAAACCGCAAAAATGTGGAGGCTGCCGCCGCGGGAATCCAAACGATCCAAGAAGGTCAGCAGCCGGAGGTGGTGCGGGAGCCTCCGGATCTTGAGGGGGACTCGAGCCGCTGAAATGATTGCAGGCCATCCCCCCGCGGTGACGGCACGCGTGGTCAAAAATGAGGTTCGCGTCGCCCTCGGGTTGCAGCTGACGGTTGCGTACTGCCCGCTGGCTCGCGGAGATGTTAAGTTGCCACAAGACGAGGTTCCCACGCGCTACGAGCCAAGCTGGAGGTCGATCCTGATGCCACCCTGCCACTACCTGCTGATGGAGGCCAACCACCGTCAGCTGCTCCAATCCCCGCCGCAAGTCGCTGTCTTGCCCTGGGGCGCGACGGAGGCCCACAACCAGCACCTGCCCTATGGTACCGATGTGATCGAGGCGACCCGACTCGCTGAACGGGCCGCGGAATTAGCCGACGCCCAGGATGCGCGTGTGGTGGTGCTGCCGACCGTGCCCTTTGGTAACGCCGACCAGCAACTCGACCAGGTTTGCACGATCAGCTTTACCACCGCGACCGCTCAGGCGGTGCTGCACGATGTGGTGCGGTCCCTGGTGCGGCAGGGCATCGACCGCCTGGTGCTGGTGAACGGGCATGGGGGCAATCAATTCAAACCACTGATTCGCGACCTGCAGGGTGAATATCCGATTCTGATTGTACTCGCAAACTTTTACGAGATGGCCCCGGAGGTTCCCGGTCCGTTATTCGAAAACCCGGGCGACCATGCCGATGAATCGGAGACAAGCATCATGCTGTATCTGGCCCCCGAACTCGTGGAGCTGGAACAGGCGGGGCCCGGAAAACGCAATCCCTCCCAGATCGATGCCCTGGCGCAGGCGGGCGTTTGGACCCCCCGTCCCTGGTCCGCGGTCCATCCCGACACGGGGTGTGGGGATCCGCGGCAGGCGACGGCGGAGAAAGGCGCGCACTATTTTGCCGCGGTCTCGGAGGCACTGGCCGACGTCCTGGTGGGTTTGGCCCAGGCGAAAAAAGGGGAACTGCCTTATCTTTGAACTGAGGCGGAGACGAGGGTCCCGTGTCAATCGGTGGCAGGGTCGTACAAGAGAGGAAAAAATTGGCCGCCGAGTGGCGTGCCGGGAGGGATGGGCACCGTTCCCTCCAGGAGAGGATCCTCCGAGAGGGACTTCACTCCGTCAAGAACGACGTTGAGGACCAGTGCGCGGCGTGGACGATCCGAACGGTTGGCGAAGGATCCATGCAGGGTTTTGGGGTGATGGAAACAGGCATGGCCCGCCTTGAGTTCCATCGCAACGGGATTTTCAAAAAGCGCCAGCTGCTCTTGGTTCAGTAGGCGTTGGATCGCCGCCATATCCCCGGCCAATGCGGGCGTTGGCAAAAGATCCCAGTGGTGACTTTGCGGTATGTAGTGGATGCAGCCGTTTTCCTTCGTACTGTCATCCAGGGCAATCCAGCAGGTCAGGTGTGCCATCGGCCCGGTCCGCTTCCAGTAGGAATAATCCTGGTGCCAGGCAACCGCTCCCCCGTGCCGGGGTGGTTTACAGAAAAGCTGGTCGTGCCAAAAGCGGACGGCCCCCCCGAGCAATTGACTTGCCGGCCGCGTGAAACGTGGATTCCAAAGCGCATCGTGACAGGCCGGACCAATTCGCCAGGCTCCCAGGGCGTGAAAGAGGACGTTGGTCGAATCCTTCGATTCGTTGCTGTGATATTCGTACCAGAGCCCAGAGCCAGGATGTTGGGGAGCGACAAACGTGTCGAGTTCCTCACGAAGGACGGCGATTTGGGGTGCGGTGAGTAGAGGGACGGACATTAAGTAGCCCTGCGCGTGGAAAAACTCTACCTGCGCGTCGCTCAGCCTGCATTGGGCGGGCTCAGCATGCGCAAAAAGTTCCGTGACACATTCGTGCCGAGTCGAAAGGTCGGCGCCTGGTGAATGGTCGATCAATGCAGGTTCCTGGATTAAGGGCCGAGATATAGGATTACGTTTTTTTCGTGATTGATCAACCGCGAACTGCCAAGCTGCTTCATGAACAGAACAGAGTTTAGTATGTCCCCAGTCGTTGCCCTAGATTCTCCATGGGCGTGGCACGGGAATCCAGTCGAGTTCAAGAGCATGGCAAATACCAGAAAAACCCCCGGGCCTGGGGCCCGGGGGTCGTATGCGGAGTTTGTGAGAGGATGGCAGGTCGATCCCGTATTTAGGACACGAGCTGAACACAGGCCTCCTTCACGGTTTTGATAATCGCGGCGGCGACCTTGTAGGGATCGGCGTTGGAGGCCGGTCGGCGATCTTCGAGGCGGCCTTTCCAGCCATCATCGATCGTGGCCACAGGAATGCGAATCGACGCACCACGGTCCGAAATAGCATAGTTAAACTGATCAATCGCCTGGGTCTCATGTTCCCCGGTGAGCCGCTGATCATTATCGGCTCCATAGACATTAATATGTCGAGGAATCACGGATTTAAAGCTTTCACAGATTCTGGTGAAGACTTCCTGGTCACCCGAGGTGCGCATTAGGCCATTGGAAAAATTGGCGTGCATGCCTGAGCCATTCCAGTCGAGGTGACCGAATGGCTTAGGGTGCCACTCAATCGAGTAGCCATACGGTTCGCCGGCTCGTTCAAGCAGGTAACGTGCGACCCAGGTTTCATCACCTGCGCGCTTGGCACCCTTGGCGAATAGTTGGAATTCCCACTGGCCCGCAGCCACTTCAGAGTTGATGCCTTCCACGTTAAGCCCTGCCTCGAGGCAGGCGTCGAGATGGTCCTCGACGCATGGTCGCCCATAATTCTTTGCGGCGCCAACGGAGCAGTAATAAGGCCCCTGCGGCCCCGGATAGCCACCCGAGGGAAACCCCGGTGGGCTGTTGTTGGTGGTGTCCCAGAGAAAATATTCCTGTTCGAAGCCGAACCAGAAATCCTCGTCATCATCATCGATCATGGCGCGGCCATTCGATTCGTGAGGGGTGCGATCATCATTGAGCACCTCATTCATTACTAAATAGCCATTCGTGCGACAGGGATCGGGAAATATTGCCACGGGTTGGAGAATGCAATCAGAGTCGTCCCCTGTTGCCTGTTGGGTACTGCTGCCGTCGAATGACCAGACGGGGCATTCCTCAAGGGAACCGCCAAAACTATTTTCGACGCGGGTTTTGGATCGAAGGCTTTGGGTTGGCTTGGAGCCATCCAGCCAGATGTATTCCAACTTGCTTTTGTTCACCATATGCTGCCTCACTCCTGCTAAAAAGTAAAAAAGTTTTGTTTTGCGACCCCCGCATAAGGGTCGCGATGTCGTCTAATCCTTGGGGCACCTGACTCGTAAGCCAGGGTTGACAGATTCCGCCATTTCCCAACCCCGCCATCGTATGGCAAGAGCCGTCCTTCGAGGCCGACTGCTAAACACACCGACATTAGCGCTAGGAAGGGAACGCCAGTCGCAAGGCACATGCCAAATCAACAGGCATTCTTAGAAATCTTAGGAAATTGAGGAATAATTGCAATTGGTGGCAAGTCATTTTGATTGCCTAGGGTTGCCTGTGGGGATCACTGCGGAGAAAGTAGGCAAAAAATGTTGCTCATTTGGGCAGTTCGGCAGCCCCGGGCCAGATCAAGAGGAAGCAGATCGTTCTCGAAATTGCTCGATTTCTTCGATCATCTCCTCCGCGCTCTGAAAACGATCGCGCGGTTTTTTTTCCAGCGCCTTCATGCAGATTGCGTCCAACGCTGCGGGAAGCTCGCGCTTTGTGGCTACCTGACTCGGTGGCGGTGGAGCCGTGTGAAGAATGTTTGCAAAGGTTTCCTGGACGTTAGATCCCCGAAAGGGTTCGCGTTGGGTAAGAATCTCGTAAAGCACAACGCCAAGGGAGAAGATGTCGGAGCGTTCATCGACCGTTGGCGTTCCGCGAATCTGTTCGGGCGACATATAGAGTGGCGTTCCGGGGTGCTGGCCGGTTTCTGTAACCCGTGGATTGTCGTTGAGATGGCTTGGATCGGCTACAGAATCGTCCTGTGCGGACATGCCCCATACCTTGGCGACTCCCCAGTCCATCAGGTAGACCTCACCGAAAATTCCCAGAAAGATATTTTCGGGCTTTATGTCGCGATGAATGACTCCATGAGAATGTGCATAAGAAAGCGCATGCGCTACTTGAACTAACACGCTAAGTAAACGATCTATGGTGTAGTATGCTTTTGTTTGCTCGTCCCCTTGCGCGATTCGTACGATCGCCTGAAAAAGATTCTCGCCCTCGACCTTTTTCATGGCGAAGTAAAGTTCTCCGTCCGTAGTTTTGCCGATCTCGTAGACAGGAATCGTGTTCGGGTGGGCAAGTTGTGCTGTCACCCGTGCTTCGCGAAGTAGGCGTTTTCGCTCACGGGCAGAATTCTGCTGGCCGGGGTTGAGGAGTTTGATGGCGATCTTGCGGCCAAGGTTTAAGTCGTCACACGACATCAACACGCCGTTGCCACCACCGTGCATAGGTTGAATATTCTTGTATTTCTTATAGTCGTTTGAAAACCAGCTAGGTAACGCCGCGTCCGTTTTGGAGAGATAAATGTCAGGATAACTAGAAGGGGGCTCATTGGGCATGCTTCGTCTCTTTTCCGGACATGCCCCGCAGGGGCCCTGGGAGGCGGAACAGGTTTGAAGGGTGATCGAGATTACGAAGGGTGCTGACAGGATAAAAATATCGAGTCCGCGACAGGATGGGTAGGGTAGAAAAAGCGGAGCGGTTTGCACGAGGTCGAATAGGTACAAAATCGAATTGCCGACTGGGCAGGAAGGGGGTTCCTGTTCGACGGGGTCGTTGAGGTCGTTCGCTACGCTACGGACGCTGGCGAGCCAAGTGAAGTTGGCTCCTCTGCGGCGTGGAAATCGGGCCTTAAATCTCCGCGTTTCTCGGTGACGCAAACGGGTGACGCAAACGAAGGTGGAATGTTTTGGAGGTTGCCTTGATCTCAGCTGATGGCGGGCGGTTCTTTTGGGGCCCGCATGGGCCAATTTCGAGCGAGTTGGTGAAAAAATATCTCTCGGCCAAAGAAAATATAGAAAAAAAATCGTTGACGCTGCGGTAGATGGCGTTTACATCGACCGTGGCCGTTTTGGGCCACGGGCTAGAAAATAGAAGCAGCCAGTGCTTCGAGAGATGGTCAAAACGTTGGCCGTCCGCTTAAGTCTCTGCAGCTGGATGCAACGGTTGAGCGTGCTTTTGCCGATGGCGATTGAGAAATCGCTATGTTTTCGCTGGTACGCGATGCCCTCGCCCAATGGTCGGTTGCTGGCGTTTAGGAATGCAGTCAGGGGAAGCTCACGGGAGCACTGCAAGGTCAGTCGGCGTGGTGTACGCCGAGAACATCAACTCCAAGTATCGGGACGGGTCTAATGAAAAAATTATGCTGGGTTCTTTGTTTTGTCGTCATGTTGTTTCTGCAACATTCAGTTTTTGTTTCTTCTGTGTCCGCCTCGTCCGTGTTGCTGGATTTTGCACCCAACAACACCAAGATGAACTCGAGCTTGTTCCTGAGATATGAGGACATCCATGGTTTTGGCACGATGGATGTCAGTTCGGCGGCAGCGCCACTGATCATTGCCGATCCACTCGCCGCTCCCCAATTCGATTCCATTTCAAACCCTCCCGATCTGTTGCCGGGCGGCGGATCTACGGTTTTAAAAGATGCCATCACCGGGCAATTGGATTTTAAACTCGGCTTCGGCGTTCCCGTTGCGGGTGCAACACACCCGGATGATACCTTCAATGTGCATATCAGCGGCCGCATGAGTGCGGTCGATGCGCATAACGCCTGGGGCCACGCGTCGGATGCTATTTCAGAAGGCAAAGCCGTCGCGGAATTCTATCTTGACGCAGCCCACGGAGGCGGCGTGGGCGGGGCAGTTGTCGGATTTGCGCTATTTCCCAAACTGACGATGGGGCCGTTCGACCGCGTGATGGAGGTGATTGTCACCGAGACGGATCCGGCTACCGGTATCAGTGTGGTTACGCCCTATGCGGCGCCCCATCCCGACTTCGCTCACAGTCTCCTTGGTGATCGGTACTACAATATTGCCTTTAGCTATGGAGCACTCGTTCCCTTTGGCGTCGACCCTCCCTATGG
>JAUWIQ010000107.1 GCA_030605285.1 Planctomycetota bacterium | reverse complement strand
TTTCATTCGGCGATTTAAAAACTCCTGACATTATAAACGAGCCAGAGCCGAGAGTGTAACCATCAGTCGCAGGATTATTTGTATGAGTTCCTGACATTAACACTTCACGATCTAGGCCCCTGCGTAATTCAGCACCCTCCGCGAAGAGGACCCGATCGGAGCGATCGGGTCCCTACAAAAAGTTCGTGCAATGGTTGCCGAATCTGTACTAAGCAGCTCCGACAAAAAAATACTTCTCGGTCGTGTGGATCGGATGCTGGGCGAATTAGAAAACTATGTCGAGCGCCATCGTGCGGAAATTGAACTCAATGAACAAAACCAGCAGGTCCTTGATGACCTGAAACGCAAACGCGATTATCGAGTCGAAGTAGACCAACGTCTGGCAATTCTAGTAGACGACTACAACAAGCTTCGTAACGAACAGCGGTTTTATGAAGCCGAAGTCAAAGCAAAAGAGGCGAGAAGCTTGGCGCCTGACGAGCCGGTGGTAACACAGATGTTTGAGGAAATCCGCTTCTATCGCCGGATTATGAATAACCAGAGCCTGCGGGAAGAGAAGGAAGACGCCGTCTGGAACACACTCAATGCCGTAGAGTTTGCAAGCATTCCATACGGAGACGATCGCAATCCAATCCAGTTCATCGATCACGGCGACTGGAAGGAATTGAGTCAGCGCCGGAATAAATACGCAGGCGATGCGGAACCCGAAAGACATCCCTCTGAAATTGAGATCGCCCAAAAACTCAGCACACCCATCTCGCTAAAATTCAAGGATGCCCCGTTAAGTGAGGTCGTGGGGTTCATGAAGAAGGTTGCTGACATCAACATCTACCTGGATCCTCAGGGCCTCGCCGAGGAGGGAGTCCATCCTTCCACGGTGATTACGATCGACCTGAGTCAGGAAATTTCACTGCGCAGTGCCTTGAACCTGATTTTGGGGCCATTGCATCTCGACTACGTCATTAAAAACGAAGTCCTCAAGATTACCAGCGAACAACTGCGTGATCGAATCGTGTACCCCAAGACCTACAACGTCGCCGATCTCGTAATACCCATTCCCAATGCGCCACAGCACAATCAAATGGGATTGCCCGATTCTTTGGCCCGCGGGTACCAGCGTACAAATCAGAATTTGGCGCTAGCTACCGGATTTGAACCACCCACGGTAAGTGTGGCAAGCCATACGGGAATTCCTGGACTGCCGACAACCAGCACGACCGCCGAGAACACGCTGGCACAGACGAGTGGTGGGTTTTCAGGTGCCGGAAATTCAGGCGGCGCATCCCAGGCCGATTTTGACTCCCTGATTGACTTGATTACAAAAACGATCGAACCGGATTCATGGGAAGATGTTGGAGGCGAGGGAGCCGTGGCTCCCTTTGAGACGAACCTCAGCCTGGTAATCAGCCAAACCCAGGAAGTCCACGAGAAAATCGCGGACCTTTTAGACCAACTGCGTCGTCTGCAGGATCTGCAGGTCACGATCGAAGTGCGTTTCATCAATCTCCGCGATGATTTCTTTGAACAAATCGGGATCGATTTCGACATCAACATCGACAGCAATGTGACGGACGTCAATCTTCCCAATAACGATAATGGCCGCAGTAGCACGATTGGCCTGGGATTCGATAGCGGCGGGCTTCCGACCAACCAGAGGGCAGCCGCAAATAACCCAATTTCGAATCTAATCAACGGAGAGAATGATATCCAAATCCGTCAGGGCAGCTTTCCGCTCGTAACCCCTGGCTTTGGCGGCTACAACGCGGCCTCTGCCACGACCTTGGGGGTTGCGATCCTCAGCGACCTCGAGGCCTATTTCTTTGTCCGTGCCGTGCAGGGCGACAAGCGGACCAACATCCTGCAATCGCCTAAGGTGACCTTGTTTAATGGTCAGGCGGCCAGTGTCTCTGACCAAATCCAACAACCGTTCGTGACCAGCGTGACACCGGTTGTCGGTGATTTTGCCGCAGCCCAGGCCCCGGTGATCGTGGTCCTCGCCGAAGGGACCACGCTCTCGGTTCAGGCAGTGGTCTCGCCCGACCGCCGCTACGTGCGTCTGCCGCTGGTCCCGTTCTTCAGTGAAATTCGTGATGTCAACGAGTTTACTTTTGAAGGCAGCAGAACCTCCACCGATGATCGCACCGATTCAAATGAAGAAACTGCTGCAGGTGGTACCGCCAGTTCGTCATCCAATAATGCGAGTTCCTTTACCCAGGGTACGACAATCCAACTCCCGACTTTCGCCTTCACAACCGTTACCACAACGGTGAGTGTGCCCGACGGTGGTACGGTATTGCTCGGTGGCGTGAAGCGACTTAATGAGCAACGGGATGAAATAGGAACACCCTTGCTGAGCAAGATCCCTTATATCAGTCGCCTCTTTAAGAATGTCTCTGTGGGCCGAGAGACTGAGAGCCTGATGCTGATGGTGACCCCACGGATTATCATCCAGGAAGAGGAAGAAGCCAGTTTAGGTCTGGCTCTACCGTAACGGGAGCGAGGGAAACCAGATGGTGCGGCTTACCGTTTTCGTCGCTGCGATCTACGGGGCATTGGGCGTACTCTTCGGTGCCTACCGGGTGCATGGCCTGGGAAAAGCACTCCTCGCTGCGGAATTGCCCGCCTCACAAATTGCCGTGCGACTGGACAATCTGAGCGTTGCTGTCCAATACGATCTGATTCACGCCGTGGTGCTGCTCTCTCTTGCCACGCTTCAGTTGCAATCTCGCTCAAAGTTTCTCACGCTGGCTGCGATCTTTTTTGCCCTGGGAATCTTCCTTTTTTCCGGGAGCCTTGCGCTGTGGGCGATCACCGGCCAATGGTTACACCCGCGGCTGCCTCCCAGCGGTGGTTTACTACTGATCGCCGGGTGGATTGTGCTGGCGGTCTACGCCGCCTGTCGCCAACGGGTGCAAGCAACGCGGATTCCTGTTAGCCTTTAAGAGCGTGGGGGAGTCCCCCCCATGCGTCTGCTCCGGCTAGCAAGGAAACGATCGTGACGCGGTTTAATCTTCGAATCCTCTGGGGTGTTCTCTTGGTTGCCGCTGTTTGTTTCTACAAAACAAGCCGCGATCCGTACAGCTATTACTTCCATACGGCTCTCGACACGATCCACGAACGGGGTCTCAAACCGATCGGCCGGGAAAAACTTTTCGGTGCCGCCATAAGTGGCATGGCCCAGGCGCACGATCCCCACTCTTCGTTTATCTCCCCGGCCGAAAGCAAACGCTACCTGAATGTTCTTGACCAACACCTCAGCGGGATTGGGGTGCGTGTGGAAAAAGATTCAGCGAGCGGCGAAATTATTGTTCTCGATACGATCATTGGCACGCCGCATCCCGCCCATGATGCGGGGATGCGGAGTGGCGATCGAATCATCGCGATACGGGGAGAACCGGTCACCGATAAATCCCTAGATGCCGTGGTCTCGCTGATTCGCGGAAAGCGCGGCGCACCGGTCTCGATCACCGTGATCCACGAGGGGGAAACGACACCGGAAACTCTTGAAGTGCTCCGTCGCGAGATCTCGATCGATTCCGTTCTGGGAGATGTCCGTGAGGAAGATGGGAGTTGGAACTACGCACTCTCGAGCAATCCGCGTATCGGTTATTTCCAACTGACCGACTTCGGCGATCGCACAGCCAGTGAATTGAATAAAGCCTGGGCGAGGCAGCAGGCCAAGGGGAATCTTGAAGCCGCCGTGATTGATGTTCGTGACAATGCAGGTGGGTATCTGACAACGGCTGGGGAGATATGCGACCTGTTCCTCGATGAGGGGACCATTGTTACGACCCGGGGTCGTGGGGGACGGGTCCAGGAAACCTACACCGCAACGCAGCCAGCCACCTTAGGGAAACTACCCCTGGTGGTGCTGATCAATGGAGAAAGTGCCAGTGCGAGTGAAATCTTCGCTGCCTGCATGCAGGACCATGCACGGGCAACCATTGTTGGCACGCGATCGTTCGGTAAGGGCTCGGTGCAGCAAATGATCCCCTTTGCAGACGGCGGTCTGCTGAAGTTGACAACCGCGACTTACCATCGGCCAAGTGGTGAAAATATCCATCGTCATCGGGGCAGCAATGAAAAAGACAAATGGGGAGTCCAGCCCGACTCCGGGATGGAGGTCACGCTGGACAAAGCTGCGAACAACAAGCGCCGCTCCGCGCGGACCAAGCGCAAGGCCTTTCGGCCAAAGCGCAGTGGTCTGCTCAAGGGACCGGACCTTGAGACAACCGATCCGCAACTGGGCAAGGCCATTGAGTATCTCGAAGGGGTACTCGAGGCGAAATAAAACCAGCTGCCTAGGATCGAACCCGGCCACGCCCCTAATCTCAGCGCAGACCGCCCCGTCCCACAGAGGATTGCCCCCGGATTGAAATTTCTGCAAGCGAAAGCCCGCTAGCTGGGCGAGGCTTGCCCGCCGAGGTGAAAAATAAATTTTATCCCTAACTTGCGTTTGCCCCACAGTTTAACATCAGCCAGCCTTGATGGGTTCAGGGATTTTCGCCGTTTGTCCTGCGGTTTGGCCCCGAAAGTGCATCCGTACTAAGTTACGAGAGGCGGGTGGATCGGTTGCAGACCCCCTGCAACCTATTCGCCTCTGGAATGGAAAACTGGCAGCCTAAACGGAGAACCATCTCATGGACGCAACAAAAATTCATCAATTCGTGATTCGCCGAAAAGGGCCGCAGGGCCTTAATGGGATTCGCCGTGGCGGAGAACCCCTGACGCTGCTCGAAGAGTACGATCCGTACATTGCGGGCTTGATCCGCAAACTGCAGCACGAGGTCCGCGACGAGCGGTCGGAGCGTCGCTGGCAATACCCGCAATCAATCCGTTGAGCAACCCGCTGCGGCATGTCGACCGCCCAAGGGAGAATTACCATCTGTGGCACAAATGGGACTCAATGGGCGGCGATTTCCGCACGGTTCTCCACGGCAGCGCGTCGGCTGGTTTCTAGCATCAGCCGCCGCATTTCGGCGGCAATAAAAAAAGAACCCGTGACGCAGACTGCTCCCTTGCCGTGAAATCGGCTCTGGACTGCCGCCAAGGCGGCCTGCGGACTGTCACAGACCTGCCAGCCGGGCGAATTTCCCTGCAAGGGAACGCCCCCCAGTTGAGTCGCAACCGAGGCGAGTTGCTCGGGCGGCACCGCACGCGGATTATTTAAATAGCGCGTAAAGACCAGGTGATCGAATTGCGGCAGCAGTAGCCGCATCATGCCTGGAACATCCTTTTCCAGCGTGGTGGCAAAGACCAGTGACCGCGGACCTGACAAGCCAAAGTCTGTCAGAGCAGTGAGAAACGCCCTCACGGAGGCCACGTTGTGTGCGGCATCAATCACCGTCAACGGTTCGTGCTGGAGCACCTCGACCCGGCCCCGGCAACGGGCACATGCGAGCCCTCGGCGAATTGCCGCTTCCTCAAATTTCCAACCACGACTTCCCAGAACATCAATCACTGCCAATGCCACCGCGGCATTGGCAGCCTGATGCTCTCCGCAAAGCCCAAGCTGCAAATTCTCGCGGGAATTGAGCATTGCGGATTTAGCAAGAGAACTGAAATGCGCAGGCTCAGCCCGTACAGCGACCGACCGCTGATAGCAGAAATCGAAATCCTGCCCACGTTCCACCAGCGGCGCACGCTGCTCGCGGGCTCGTTGCCGGATCACGTTGCGGGCGGACTCCTCCACAACACCACTCACAATCGGGATACCCTGCTTAATAATCCCCGCTTTCTCGCTGGCGATCTCGGCAAGTGTTTCGCCCAATTGGTGCGTGTGGTCGAGACTGATACTTGTGATCGCCGTAACGACCGGCTGGCAAACATTCGTGGAATCGAGCCTTCCGCCCATGCCGACCTCCAAAATGGCCAGATCAAGATTACGGCGGGCAAAATACAAGAGAGCGAGCGCCGTCGTAACCTCGAAATAGGTCAATCCACCTGCAAGGTCCCGCGGGGCTTGTTCGGCATCCATCGCCTCCACAACCGGCCGCAGCAACGCCACCATTTCCACCAGTTCCGCACGGGTACACGGTTCGTTGTTGATGACAAAACGCTCTTCGAGGCGATCCAGATGGGGCGATGTGTAGAGACCGACCTGGTATCCGCTGCTGCAGGCGATGCTGCTGAGCATTGCCGCCGTCGAACCTTTGCCCTTGGTACCGGCAAGATGGATGATCGGGAGACCCGCCTGGGGATTGCCCAACCGATCGAGCAACTCTTGCATCCGCTCCAACTCATAGGCGTTGGCCAGTGCGGGAATTTGCACCTCCTGCTCATAATTCACGCGGCCGAGCAGAAACGCAAGTGCCTCAGAATACTCGTCAATCAAATGTTCGGACATCGATGTTCGCCTCTGGAGAGATTCCGGGCACAGGCCTGGATCCCGACCGACTCACTCCGGCAGCTCAGCATCAAGCCTGCAAACAGCGGCGATTCGAAGCGCCGAACCATGGGGCCGGGGAGACGGTCCATTCGGCCCCGGCATAAATCGTGCCCTGTTTTTATCCCGCCAAGGCCAAGACATCCAGCCCCAGCGAAACAACAAGGAGACGCAACACCCGCTCGATTGGTCGAGAACGACCAGGATCCCTGCTTGCCGAAATTGAGAAATGCCCCTCCAAACAACCCAGGGCCATACCGCTCAAGGCCCCAGGATTTACTGGGAAAGCATGGTTCCGACAGCGTCCTTGCTATCGCGGGGCGCAAAGGCCTGCCAGGACTGTAAATCGATCTCGTCACCAATTGCATTGACCGAACCGGTACCGGAAGCAGCATGCACCTTGCCGGGGTTGTGACTGCGATCTGTTACGGCCGCGTAACAAACAGTCGAATAGTCCTTCCACTCGCGCATGTTATTAAAATCAACATCAGCGCCATTGCTACTGACCTTCCTGTTGGGCGTAAATGTTGAATTAAAACCA
>JAUWIQ010000237.1 GCA_030605285.1 Planctomycetota bacterium | reverse complement strand
GTAGGGCCCGCTACCGCGCCCGATCCCTTGCACCTGCAGACCGATAAAACCGCGGGGGTGAGCCTTGTACGCCTGTTCGTCGTTGCGATCCTCAATCTTGCTGCCGTTAATCCAGGTTTGGATTCTCGGCCCGCGGGCAACCACGCGATAATGATTCCAATCACTATCCTGAAAATTCGTATGCCGCTGACGCCGTTGCTCGGGCGTAAGCCATCCGCGGCCCGTGGCCTCCCCATAGAGATAACCCGAAAGCCCGCCGGCTGCGGTCGATTCGATCTCCACCTGGGGCCCATAGACCCGCCGCTCCGCATTGTCCTTTGTCTTGGAGCGGATCTGCACGCCGGAATTGAGTCGCGGGTCACAGCGGACCTCGAACTGGAGATCGAAATCTCCATACGGTTTGGTCGTGCAGAGGAACGAGTTGGGACTGCCCTCTGCGGTGCGGCCCACAATCGTACCCTCGACCACTCGGTAATCCGCGGTGCCGTTTTTCTGCACCCAGCCCGTAAGCGAGCGGCCGTCAAAGAGTGGTATCCAGCCGTTCTCGTCCGCGCTGCGGACACCCCTCGGCAACAGGATGCAAACCAACCCCAGCGGGAGGAGGAGACTTCGCGGATAGATCATCGAGAAAACCTTTCTTGGGCTTGGCCAAAGTACTTCCTGCCGTCCAGCATGCCGTCTTAGGGCATCCAGTTTCGCTGTTGCATATGCACCTTGGCAACATCATGCATGTAGGCATTTTCCAGTTTTGCTGCGACCGCCTGGCGGAGATGGGTTTCTGCCTTAGCGGGTTCCCCAGTCACCTCGTAATATAGTCCCAAATAGAGGTGTGCGTACATCGTCGCCTGGGCATTGTCCGCCTCAGCGGCCGCGGCAAGAATTTCTGCCGCCGAACCGTCGCCAGCATACAATGCATAGACCTGCGCCAGCGGGACGCGGGGGTCGCGGGCCGTGTCGATTTCGATCAGGCTGCGGCGGGCCTTCCGGAGTCCATCCACCTGGGCACCGCAGAGAAAATGCCAGGCCGCATTTTCCACATCGTGCGGGTTCACCACGCGGTGGAGGTCAAACTGCCGCCGTCCCTCGGCATACTGTTTGGCGTAGTATTGGCTGATCCCCTGTTGCCAGAGATAGGGCTCAATCCGAGGGTCCTTTTTCATCGCCTCCGCAAATTCCTCGAGCGACTCGGCGACCTTCCCTTCGCGGAACTGCTGCATGCCTCGTCGCACGCAACTATTGGCATCGTCGGTAATCGTAGCCATCGCAAAGAGACTCGAGGCGCAAACAACAAATAGAGTTGGCATTCCGCTCAGATTAACGTCCACGAGGAGCAACGGTCAACGGACACTCGCCCGCAAAGGCCCCCCCTATTCTATTGCGCATGCGTAGAATTCGCATTAAAATAGACACGCAGGAAAGGATGCGGGGTGTAAAGCCGGTACTCCTTTCCGTCGTGTACCAGCTGCCCACTGGAATAATCCCCCGGGAGAATAGGATTCTGGGGATATTTTTTCCAATGGATCAGGTCGTCAGAGACGGCCAGGCACATCCGCCAGTCACCGCGCCAGCGAGGATCTGCATTGGCGTGGTAGAGCGCGTAATAGCGACCGTCGATGGGAATCACCTGGTTCAGGGCGATCGCGTAGCGATCGTACGCGTCCGGGCCCAGAGAGATTACGGGATCGTCCTGGACGTTGGTCCAGACCTTTTTGTCCCGACTTTTTGCCAGCCAGACGCCTCGATCTCCCCGTTCGTAAAACAGGTACCAGGTACCGTTCTCCAGCAGCAGCGTGGGGGTGCCGTAGGGGCCCGCCGAGATGGGCGTGCCGTCGACTTTGCGGAGATCGATCTTTTGGTAGTCTTTCCAGTGGACGCCGTCTTGGGAGGTAAGCAGATGGGCAACGTCACCGCGCCCCTCGGCAACCATCGTGAAGGTTCCATTATGCTTCACAACGTGCATGTCCTCGACCCACGCATCGGCAAGCAAGGGCCTCTCGCCATGCCGCGTCCAGGTGATACCATCCGGGCTCGTAGCGTAACCGAGCATGCGGAGGTCACTGCGACCCAGGTTGTAGCCGGTGTACCAGAAGTGCCAGCGATCCTGGTCCCGGAGAATAAACCCACGCTCCCGGATCTGTTTGTCCCAGGTATCTTTTCCGCTCCCGGTAAAGAGGGGATTCTGGTCGCTGGCCCGCCAATCCAAGAGCGTGGCGGGAAAGTCCGACTCCGCAGCGCGGTCCGAATCGGGGGCGAGCAACAAGGCGCAGAGAATTGCAGGTACGCTTACCACCATCAAGGTCCTCTCCCAGGGGGGGTCATCTTGGGGCTCGCATTATAGCGCGCGAAAAAAAAAACGTCAGCCGGGCACCACCGATCGCAAACACTCAATATGTTCTCTGCCCCTGCTGGCGCAAGGGCAATCCACGGCAACGATTCGAACCGCGGACAAGCCCCTGAAAAAAGACGCATCTTTTTACCAGACAGGCATTTGCAGAGGCTCGACTTTGATTTATATTGGGCTCGGAGTTATTTTGAGCATTTC
Source organism: Planctomycetota bacterium (assembly GCA_030605285.1). The sequence continues at coordinate 1,807 of JAUWIQ010000237.1, read as the reverse complement.
CTATCAAAAACAGGCTGTTCTCATACCTAGGCTAAACTAAGCGTTCTGCGCCAACCTCTCTAAAGCAACCTGTGCAATAATGGCACTACGTTAGCGGAGGCTAATGATGCAGATGAAATCGTGGCTGCGATCATTCGCCACACGGGTGTTGTTCTCGCGAAAAACACCCAGGCGGACCGCGAACCACCACGCCCCAGCGAATCGTGCTTCGCCGCTCGGCCACCCGCATCTGGCCAGCGAACCCTTGGAACCACGGCACCTGCTTAGCGGTGTGACCCTCATCACTCACGGCCATAGTGGCGACACCGCCGAGGGGGGTTGGATCCGTGAAATGGGAGCGGCGATGATGGCTCGCGCAGCAGACGCGACTCCCGCCACCCCTGCCTTCACGGAAATCCAACTCACCGTGGGCAGTTCGGACGGAGTCACCCTCGAGGTGACCACCGCCGAAGTCCTTCCCACCAGTACGACCCCACTCGACGATCCGACGCATAGCGGTGAAATCGTCGTTTATCTCGATTGGCTTGCCGCCCAGTCGCTCATCTCCGCGGCAGACCCCTACAACACCCTCTTCGTCTCCGCAGCGGTCACCCCCTACCTGACCGGGGAGTTGCCGATCTCGGGCCTGAGCGAATCGCTCGCCGAGCAACCGCTGCACCTGCTCGGACACAGGCGCGGCGGTTCACTCGTCGGCGTCCTTGCCGAAGATCTTGGTGCGGAGGGAGTCTTCGTCGATCAGGTGACCTATTTTGATCCCCACCCGCTCGAACCGGGAGATTACCCGGTCTGGGAAAGTACCGTACCGCAAAACGTCGTCTTCGCCGATTCGGTCTGGCGAACCGATGGCAACTTTCTCGGCAATGAAGTGGGCGATTTTGACGGCCAGCTGATTGCCGGATCATACGATGGAGAACTCTCGGAGGAACTGCTCGGCGGAAACGAGATTCTTTTCAACGTCGGTTACTTCTGGGAGCATCTCGATGTCCCGCTCTGGTACTGCGGCACGATTCCCAGCTCCGAAACCCCGGTCCCCAACGACGGTACCCTCGACGTTCCCCTCGAGTGGTACGGAGGCGCTGAGCCAGAGCGACTCGATTCTGGATACGTCTCCAGCCGGATTGCGGGTGGCGCACGTCCGGCGGAAGGCCTGCTCGATGTCGAGAACTGGTCGGCAAACCGGGCCGCGGTCGATTTCTCCGCCGCCGTTTGGCCGAGCCTTTTTAATCTCGCTCTGAGTGAAACCGGCAGCATCGACATTGGAACCCCGCTCTCGGTTGCGTACGACTATCACGACAACGACAGCGACGTGGCGGCCAACTTCTTTTTGGACACCGACCGCAATCCCTACAACGGCAATGGGCTCGAGGTCGGTGCGGCGGCCTTGCTCAGTACCGGTGCCGCCAGTGCCGCCGGCACCCAGGGCCTCAGTACCGCCACTGCCACCGCCGGCACCTATTACGTCAGCGGTCGCCTGCAGGATTCCTCGGGCCGCACCCGCTATGCCTATGCGCCGACGGCGACTGTGCTCCTACCGAATGGCGCGCCCAATTTTCAGGATACCACGTTCGGCCTCCCCGAAAACAGCACAGGCGGTACCGTCATCGGTACGCTCTCCGCAACGGAACCCGATGGCGATGCGGTGACTTATAGCATCGCCACCAATGTCGACCCCGATGGCGATGGCAACGGGGCCTTTCGCGTCGAGGGTGATCAGCTCGTTGTCAACGATGCGGGTGACCTCGACTACGAGACCGATCCTCAGCTTGTGCTCACGGCCGAGGCGCGCGATGGAGGCCTCCGCACCCCG
>JAUWIQ010000068.1 GCA_030605285.1 Planctomycetota bacterium | reverse complement strand
GGGCTACCGGGGACTGGGCTGCCGGGGACTGGGCTGCCGGGGACTGGGCTGCCAGGGACTGGGCCCAAGCTGCGGACATCACACCCACCGCCAGAACAACAAGTGCCATAAGAAACACGCGTCCGCGAATTACGTCATCCATCTCCATCGTCTCCCGTGAATTCCATTCCGTCGATTGCGGCTGTCGATGGCACTCGCCGAAATATCCCAACGCCGCCTCGGAATTCTACGGGAAACCCGCTCTTAAGACAACAACACGTTGCTGCAGAGAGATCGCTTCAAATTGCCTCAATCTGCGGCCAATCCGCCACGAGCCGGCCCGGGAAAGCCGGAGACGATGCCCGCGCGAGGCAATTCAGGACCGTCCTATAAGGACTTGGACTCTTCGAGGAGTACGCTGTGACGTGCTAGCGTTTTCCGGCTTTGACAAACTTGTACTTTTCATTCTGCGGATCGAAATCCCTATCCGTGAATCCGTTATTGATCTTGATATTCACGTACGTATATTGCTCGACCAGTACTGGCTTTCCATTTTTCTTGTAAGGCCAGAGAAACGCCTCGAACCGAACCGGCATTTGCAACTCGTCGTCAATAAAGATACGAGCCAAATGGTAACGGAAATGTTTCCGTGGAAAGGGATGGATCGCCTGGATACAGGAACATGGACGCCCGTTGATCTTGGTCCCTTCATGAATTTTGACTTCGACCTCGTCGTAGCGAAGATCCTGTTGGCCGACCTCCATCAGTCGTTGTGTAAGCGTTCTCATACCCATCATGGTGATTGGATAACGCTGTCCTTCCATGGCAAATGGACTGTCTGGTTTCAGCGCCACCATGCCAATGCGGGCCTTCCAGCCTCTCCCCTCATGGGCTAATAATTTGCCACCATTTTGACCCTCAACATAGATGACCTCACGCCCCTTGAATTCCTCCGGGCCTAGAAAAACAGTATAGGTACTGAAAGGCTTGTGACGGATCTTGACGAAGAGATACTGGTTTTCCGTCAACCGACCCTTGACGCGCTCTTTTTTTACCAAGGTGGCGGAGTAGTCGATGATATCGGCATCGATACGCTTGAGTCCCTGTTCGGCAATTTTCAAAACAGGAATCAGGGGGTGTTCCTTTGTTTCGACACCCTCAACACCCTCTCCAGGCTGCTCCGCAATTGCGAGGGGTGCAACAATTCCACCGAGTAAAGCGATCTGCAGCGTCATGAGCAGAAGGTCGCGAAAACGTCTAACCGAAACCATCATCATCCTGTTCCTCCCTTTTCCGAGGCGGGAAGAGGAATCGGTCCTGCCAGATTTTGGCAGAACCTATCGGAAACCCTTCCCTGAGTATCGTTTTCGCGTAGAAAAGCTCTCTTGCGAGTATGTGCCTTCCTGCGCGCTGCTGAGGGGAAAACTTCTTGTTTTCTTGTATCGATTGCCAAGTCCACGTGGGTGCCGCTACCCACAACAAGGTTGAACAGCTATCGTTGGTAGTTATCGCCAAGAGGCACGCCTAAAAATTACAATGTCTCGGCGCCTCATTCTCCCTTGCCCAAACGGACCGATGCAGCGCATCACAGCCCCCGTAGACCCGGTTTACCCTTCCTAGTCAGTCAACTTCGCCTATTCTTCCCAGCCCGCAGAGGAACCGCTGCGATGTCCCAGTTAAGACACACGACCATCGTTTCCAACCCCTTCCAGGAAAATACGTTTGTCGTTTCCCAGCCGGATACCAGTGCATGCCTGATCGTTGATCCGGGCCTGGAGCCGGAGAAAATTTTTCAGGTCCTCACGGAACAGCAGCTCACGCCGGCCGCAATTCTGGTCACGCATGGCCACAGCGACCACATCGGGGGCAACCATGCCCTCAAGGCCCGCTGGCCCGAGTGCCCTATCGTGATCGGCCATGGGGATGCCGCCAAGTTGACCGACCCGAAGCTGAACCTCTCAGCAGATTTCGGGATCGCAATCACCAGCCCGCCGGCAGACAAGATGGTCGCGGAAGGAGATCGCTTCACGTACGCCGGAGTGGAATTGGAGGTACTGGAAATACCGGGACACTCGGCGGGCCATGTCGTCTATGTCGCTCGGGATAGCACGCCGATCATGGTCCTCGGGGGTGATGTATTATTTGCCGGGAGCATCGGTCGCACCGATTTTGAGGATGGCGATTTCCAGCAGCTTGCCGAGGCGATCCACAGCAAACTCTTTACGCTCCCCGATGACACAGTGGTTCTCACGGGCCACGGTCCCGAAACCACGATCGGGGCAGAGAAGAAGGCCAACCCGTTTGTGGGCGTGCCCGCCGGTTACAATCCGTAACGGCGATTAGCCAAAAATGAGGCACTGTTCCGGCCTAGTACTGCCACTCCAGGCCCCCATAGAAACCGTGGACGAGCAGGTTGCCAGTAGTCGGTACAAGCCCAGGAGGCCCCGGCGGCAAGAGTGCATCAGCCACCAAGGCAACACTTGACAGGTAGAGGCATGTGTAGCCACCCCGGATGTACCAACCATGAGGGAGGGCCGTGTTGACCATCAGATTTGCCTCTCCCACAAAAGCACCGTGCTTGATTGTTGCCGTCTCATCACCGGGGACGACGGGAATGGTACTGATTTCCCGATATTTTCGCTGGGCATAGTTCCCGTACATGCCCGCCTTGATATCTCCACCAATCATCACCGTCGGCACCACCGACCAGAAAAGTTCGCCCCCGAGTTGGAATCCCACCAGATCGTTGCTCGTTATAAGAGACTGGTCAAAGGCGACGGATGGGGATTCCACTACGTAACCTGATGCTGCCTCCTCAAAATCGACATAGCGGACGCCCAGAATCCAGGCACCTGTCACGGGCCTTACTGTTTCAACCCACCGCCATCTCGTATTGAATTCGTAAGAATTCAGGTTCGAGGTAAAATAGGCCTGGGCATTGGGAGTATACTCTGACCTGCCCCACCAGGACGGCGAAGGCGCTACAAACTGAGACCAGTTCAAGCCACCCAAATAGGCGAACTCAAAGTCGCAACTGTAAAATGGATTTGCCCTGAGTGACGCGCGGACAGCCCCAGTCCGCCTACCCTGGGGTTGGCTGGCAACCCATTGCTGCGTTGCTGCGCCCATATTGGACCGCCTGAAATCGATAAAATCAACATTGGCCTGCAGATAATGGTCCCCGTAACGCTGCGTCGTAATCAGACGCGGATCGATACCACCCGAGTAGTAACGATCTGGTGGTGCTCCGTACATTCCGGGCTGCCCTGTGGGCACGACGTAGGCGGGTTCTGCAGAGACTGTTTCTGCCGAGTCGGCTGCGGCAAGCTGGGTAGTCGCCCCGGCCCCAAGTTGGGATTGGTAGGCAAGCTGCTGCCACTGCTGCTGCATGGCCTGATCCCATAAGTGACCGGGGATCTTCGTTCCCTGCGGCGTGTAAACCGGCTGACCATACGAATAGACCGGATTTTGCACCCCCGGGGCCGGACCCCAGGGTGTCCCGGGATTCTGTGCCCAGGCAGCCGAAGGCAGGCTGCCGAGTTGAACCGCGCAGAAAGCGACCAGCAGTGCAAAACACCTGCAACTGGGTTGCCGCAATAAGCCGGCCACACTCATCTAATATCTCCCTCAAGATCGCGATGCATTGTGTCTTAGAGCCTATCGACGCTGTAGAATCAGCAAATTGAAAAGAACCGACAGAAGCGGAACATTCTTCTTATTTTTCGCTAATTACCAATTTAGCCCAGATTCACAAAAGGCCCCCTGCCTGCACCACAAGGAGGACCGTGGGAAATCGAAGCCCCCGGAGTTGCACGCAAAAATCGCGGGCAAGTTGGGACTTGCCCACTCAGTTTACCTGGGTCTGCCGTACTGAGGAGTCGTCGCCCGTGGGCCCAATCTCTTCTTGCGGGGGCGTGACGGCCGGGATCTCCAATACGAATCGACTCCCGCTGCCGGACTCACTCTCGACGAGAATCTGTCCGCTATGTTCCCGACAGATTTTTTGGCTCACGCTCAATCCCAATCCGGTCCCGCGGCCCCCTTTGTTGGAAACGAAGATCGTGAACATGTTTTCGATTTCGGCGGGAGGGATCCCACTCCCGTTATCCTGAACCACGGTGCGTATCAGTTTCTGTCCTTTGTCAAACTCGGTTGTAACCTCCACCTTGCCGCCCTCAATTTCGTCGCAGGCGTCCAATGCGTTGGTGACAACATTCAGCACCGCGCGGTGCATGCCCTCGGGGTCAAAAAAGAGTTCCGGCATCTCCTCTGCGGGCTGCCAGCCGAGCCCGACATCCATTTCCTCAGCGCGCGATTGCATCAACTCAATAACATCTGCGCCCACATCGTTTAGGCACGATGGTGCCATCTGGGGCTCACGCTCTTTGCTGAAGGTCAGCATGTCCATCACCAGATTCGAGATCCGCCCTTGATTCTTTTCCACGATATGCCAACCCTTCTGCATCACCTCCTTGTCGTCGTCGGCCAAACCCATTTCAATTAAGTAACTGCCGCCGCGAATCCCCTGAAGGATATTTTTAATGTGGTGTGAGAGCGTTGTGATCGTCTGACCTACCGCCGCGAGGCGCTCTGCCTGCAACATCGCAGAATAGTAGGACGTGTCTTCCACCGCCAGCGCGGCTTGATGGGCAATGGCAATCATCAACTTCAGATGCTCTTCACGAAAGGTATTACCACCCTGCTGCAGAACTTTTTGTGGCGGCGTGAAGGTGTCGATATAAACCACGCCCACCACCCCATAACGCCCCCGCATTGGCACGCAAATCGCCTCGCGGACATCCATCTGGACGATACTGGCACCGGTGTCCCATCGCTTATCGTCTTTTGCATTACTTGTCAGGACACCTTCGGCATGTTCCCTCACGTAGTCGAGAATGGTCTTGCTGATCGAAATAGCCGCTCCACTTGAGATACCAGCCCGGTTCCGACGCACCCGCGGCTCAAGAACTCCCGTCTCATTGTTCACCAACATGATGCAGCCACGATCGGCTTCGACCCATTCGAAGATCAACGACATGATGCGATTGAGCAGCTCGTCGATGTCGAGCGTATGGCTGACTGCGAGCGCCGTGCGATACATGACCTGCAAATTACTGCGGGCACGGGCCAACCAGGGGGTCTCCGAGCCAACCGCCTCGGAATGAAAAAGAGACTGACTCCCTTCGCTGTCAGTCATCGACCGCAAAATCCGCGAGTCGTCATTCCCGGCGGATGTCACAATGTCGACACTGCCGTCGATGATCGCACTCGGTCCGCCACCGGTATAGAGCATCATGGTCCGACCGAGCAGCAATTGATCGCCGCTGGCAAGTTCGTGAGAGGAAATCGCAGCTCCGTTAATAAACGTCCCGTTGGAGCTTCCCAGATCGACCACCTGGTAGCCGGTATCTGTCTTGCGGAGTTCGGCGTGGCGACGGGAAATTTCGGTATCCTGCAAGCGGATATCATTCCTCACATCGCGACCGATCGAGAGCAGGGGGATCTCCAGTTCGAAACGGGAGCCACGATCCCGGCCCTGGATAACAAAAAACGAAGCCACCTATCGTCCCTCCCCAAGGTGCGAGGAAGCAGCCTTTTGAACAAAACGCCGCAAACCTCCAAGCCGAGCAATCCACCGATTTGTGTCAGCCCAGCAACTCTTCGATTCTACGGAGTAATGGCGCGTAATGATAGGGTTTACTGAGAAACTCCGTCCCCTGGGCCCGCCCGGAATGGGCCATTGGACCGTGGATGCGGCTCAGCATGACCAAGGGCAATTCCTGGGACTGGGCAGTGAATCGGTCGCAGAACTCCTCTTCAGCGGTGGCGTCAAATTCCAGATCGACCACGACGACATTGGGCTGGTGTTGCTGAACCAGGGCGAGTGCCTCCTCACCGTGACTCGCCTCCAGGGTAGACACCCCGCGACGCGCAAGCGCCGTGCAGAGCACTTCTCGTGAATCTTCAGATCTGTCGACAATCAAAACACTCGGTTTACAATGCAAGGGATACCTACCTTTTTTCCAGACGAAACACCGGATTCTCAACCCAATATTTCCACATCCCCCGCAAGAGAAACCTTCGCCAACTCCCGGACAAAATCGGTCCCTCTCCAGAAGAGATTTCCCGGATAGTCCGTGAGGGTGGGGAGCATATCGAGTGCGGCGCCGCGTGTCAAAACCGAATTTCAGACTTGACGAATGACATCGCAGCACCAAGAATTTTAAGAGCAGCTTTTCCTAGGCCCTCCATCCCACCCCCCGAAAGAGTTCGATGTCCCTTTCCTGTCGATCCCCGTGGTTTTTTCTGAGCCCTTGCCGAACGGGAATCGACCGCTTCAGCCCGTGTCTGCTGGCATGGGTTTTTGCCCTGGCAACGGTTCTCACTGCCGGCCCGCTGTCGCTGCTGGCAGCCGATGCCAACAACCAAGAAAAAATCGCCTCTCGCATTTCGGATACCGTGCAGCATCTTGCAGCGGACGAAATGGAAGGCCGCGGGGTCGGAACCGCGGGCATCGACCGTGCAGCCGAATACATCGCGGAGGAGTTTGAAAACATCGGTCTAAAAACCCATCTGGTCGACGGAGCGCCGTACCAAAACTTTGCCGTCACGACCGATGCCCAACTCGGCCCTGCGGCAGACAACCGACTGAACCTCGTCGGCCCACAACAAGGTGCATCTGAGGCAAAGCAGGCAACCCCAACCGCCCTGCGGTTCCAAGAGGACTTCATGCCCCTGGCGGCGGGCGGGAGCGGAACGTTCGCTCTGCCTCTGGTATTTGTCGGCTACGGAATCACCGACAAGCAGACCGGCTACGACGACTATGCGGGGGTCGATGCCAAGGGTAAATGCGCGATCATCCTACGGCACCAGCCACTGCGGGGCGATGTCCACAGCCCCTTTGGCAAGGATCCTTCCAGACATGCTTACTTCCAGACCAAGATCTCAAACGCATTTTCGCACGGGGTAGCGGCGATTCTGTTTTGCACCGATCAATTTGAGATCGACAAACAAACTGCCCTAGCCGCTCGCCAATGGCAAACCGCCCTCGACAAGCTCGTGGCCGCCAACAACCGCTACCAAGAAATTGCGGACCCCTCGCCCGAGCAATCCGCAGAGCATCGCCACTTGGTCGATCGACTGGCTGCACAGATTGGCACCACCAGCAAGCGACAGGAAGCGGAGCAGGATCCATTGCTGGAATTCCACCGCGCAGGAAATGGCAGTCCCGACCGCCAGATGCCGATTTTTCACCTCCGCCGGGCGGTCCTCGAGCGACTACTGCAAGAAGCGGTCGGTCGCGATCTGGCCGCGCTCGAGGCGGGTATCGATCAGAGCGGCAAACCAGAAAGCCGTGCGTTGCCCGGCTGGCGATTGGAAGGGCAAACCTCCCTCAAACGCAGCCGTGCCCAGGTCCGGAATGTGGTCGGCAGCCTCGAAGGCGAAGGCCCACTTGCCGAGGAAACGATTGTGATCGGAGCGCACTACGATCATCTCGGTTACGGTGGGGATTCCTCGGCAGATCCCGAATCGCAGGAGGTTCACAACGGTGCGGACGACAATGCCAGTGGCGTCGCAGCCCTGCTGGAGGTTGCCCGACGACTCAAGGCTCTGGGGAAGAAATTGCCGCGCCGGATCGTGTTTATCGCCTTTACGGGCGAAGAACGGGGCTTGCTCGGCAGTGCCCACTACATCAAACATCCGCTTGTCCCACTGGAAGACACGATCGCGATGCTCAACATGGATATGGTGGGACGGCTGCGAGACAACAAACTGATCGTCCATGGGACGGGGACTGCCGTGGAGTTCGACCTCCTGGTCGAGCGACTTAATGCGAGACACAATTTTAAAGTGGTGAAAAAATCAAGTGGCTTTGGCCCCAGTGACCATACTTCGTTTTACGAAAAAGAGATTCCGGTTCTCCATTTTTTCACCGGAGCGCACCAGGATTACCACCGACCAGGGGATGACTTTGAGAAAGTGAATGTGGAAGGCATCCAGCGGATTAGTCTATTGGTTGCCGAAATTGCAGCGTCGATCGCCGAGGCCGAAGTCCGACCGGTTTACCAGAAGACCAAGCGGCCGAAAGTCGCCGGCGGTCGCTGGCCTTACTTTGGCAGCCGCCCCGATTACGGCTACGAGAAGCGGGGAATCCGCATGGCGGGCGTTGCTCCGGAAAGTCCCGCCGCCCGCGGTGGGCTCCGCCGTGGGGATGTCATTCTGCGGTTTGGAGATGCC
>JAUWIQ010000486.1 GCA_030605285.1 Planctomycetota bacterium | reverse complement strand
TGCAGATATCCCGCCGCGTGACCCCTGGGGCGGCGGGCGCCGACGGAGACAAACTAAAAGCGAAAACGAGTGAGAGTCGAAGGATTCGGGCCGATGAAATCGTACAGCGCAAGTTGCTGCGTCAGCGCAGCGAACGACTCGCCGGGCAACTTCGCGAGCTGGATCGCAAACTCCGATGCGCCGAGGGGCTGCGCCAGAGGCGCGACCAGCAGGTACGAGAGGCGGTGCAGATTCGAGATCGGGCTCAAGCCCGTCTGGCGGTTGCGATTGCAAACAAAGATCAGTTGCTTCAGCGCATGGCACAGCTCCTTGATGAGATCACATTTGCCGCCACGATCGACGCCCTCGGCAAGCGGCAGCAGTTGTTGCTTGTCCGCCGTGATGAGGACATCGAGAGAGGAGCGGATGGGGGCGGAGGCGAGGAATCTCCGTCCGCTGTCGCTCAAGTTCAGGCCGGTGAAGGGCAGTCGTCCTCAGTCACAGTCGATGCGCAGCTCAAACAGGTCCGCGAACAGATTCGTGCAGTTCGGGGTCGCTGAGGCGGTGCTAAGCGAAGACGCTTGGATGGGCCGGGACTGGAATGTTACCGGCGGAACCTGCTCGCCTGTCTACTTTGGCTCATCCTGGGGGTCCCTCGGGAGCCTCCGTAGGGAACAGGGCGGATTCATGTCTGCAGGAACCAGTCGCCTCACGTCATTTTTGCAGCGCGCTCCGTTGCCGGTTTTTACCGGGGTTGCGATTGCTGCTTCGTTTTCGACCTACTTCTGCATGTATGCCTTTCGTAAACCGTTTGCGGCGGCGTCATTTCTTTCTGCCGATGGCAGTGCAATCAAGTTCTGGGACACTGCGATTGATCTGAAGACGGCGCTAGTGATCAGTCAAATTATCGGATACGCGCTGAGTAAATACATCGGCATTAAGTTCTGTGCGGAGGTGCGTCGGGAACGGCGGGCCGGGATGCTCGTGGCGATGATTCTCGCCGCGCTGACTGCACTGGTGTTTTATGGCCTTCTGCCGGTCCAATGGAAGTTTGTCGCGATCTTTTTTGCGGGATTGCCCCTGGGGATGGTCTGGGGATTGGTCGTCTGGTATCTGGAGGGCCGCACCGTATCGGAGGTCCTGCTGGCGGGTTTGAGCTGTTCGTTTATTCTTGCCAGTGGCATCGTGAAGAACATCGGTCTCTACCTGATGGGCACGTATGGCGTGAGTGAGGGCTGGATGCCTGCGGTGACCGGCGGGTTGTTTTTATTGCCATTCATACTCTCCGTCTGGTTGCTCAACCAATTGCCGGCAGCGACTGCCGCCGACCAGCGGGCGCGAACTCCTCGCGAGCCGATGGATGGCAGAGAACGGATGGCATTCGTCCGGCATTTTTTCTGGGGGCTGCTGATGTTGGTGGTGGCCTATTTTTTCCTTACCGCCTATCGCGACTACCGGGACAACTATCAGGTCGAGATGTTCACGGCACTCAATTACTCCTACGAGGCCCATAAGACAGTCATTATTCAGGCGGAGACGATCGTAGCATTTGGGGTGCTGGTTCCTCTGGGGCTACTGTTTCTGATCCGCAACAATCGCTGGGGATTGATCGGAACCTACGGAATTATGGTCTTCGGCCTCCTACTCCTCGGCGGGAGTACCTGGGCCCTTGAGCAGGGAAAACTAGATGGGTTCTGGTGGATGACGTTGGTCGGCCTCGGGGCTTACCTGGCTTACGTACCCTACGGATCGGTGCTTTTGGATCGCCTGATGGCCCAGACCCAGGTGGTCGGTACGGCGGTGTTCGCAATCTATATCATGGATGCATTGGGATATACGGGTTCGGTTGTCGTGCAGATTTACCGCGATGTGTTTTATGCGGGAGACAAGGGCTCGACGGCTGCCCGTTTAGAATTTTTCATCGACTACAGCTATTTCATGGCAGCCGCAGGGTTGGGATTGTTAATTGCCAGTTGTGTCTATTTTCTTGTCCGAAATCGCTCGCAGGCTGAGCTTGCGTGAGTTCAAACACTGGCGGTGTTTTGAGAAGTCGGACTATAATTAGAGCTCAAGTCGGTCTTTTGTCCGATTGCCCCGTTTGCCAAGGCAGCACAGCGTGACCCATACCGATCGACGCACTTTTTTGAAAAAATCAGCGGCCCTCGCGGCTGCCTCGGCAGCTCTGACGCCAATCGCTACCTCCCAGGCAGATGGAGACTCTGGATCAAAACCCGTTTCCATCCGGCCGAACCCGCCGCACGAGTCGTTGCCGCTCCCAGGTCTTCACGCCTACGCCCAGAAGAGCCTTGCGGCTGGCGAGCCGATCGAGTTTCGGGTCAGCAGCACCGTCCCCTATCGTCTCGATGTTTGCCGGTTGGCCGGCCCAGTGGATGATGCCCAAACAGATGTTGTGCTGAAGAGTTTCGAGGAAACATCTCCCCGGCAGCAAGCGATTCATCCCGGATCCTACGTACACGTGGAAAAATTACTGCCGGCAGCGTTGGGGGAGAACCCTTTTACGCTGGAGTGTTGGCTGCGGCCCTGGGCAGCGGGTCGCCGGCAGGGAATTATCACCCAATACGATGAGGCGGGTGGGGGGA
>JAUWIQ010000472.1 GCA_030605285.1 Planctomycetota bacterium | reverse complement strand
GCCGCTGGTTTGAGGATTTTTTTCTCAAATTCTTCAAAGTTCTTTGGTTTTCTGCTGTTGCTTGCCCGGAATGTCTTGAGCCCACTTTCGATCTGGAGAAAGGCAATTCTTTCCTGGCTCGAAAAATAGGCGTTGATCGGAGTCATCAGAATGCCCGCTTTGCCCGGTTTTCGCTTGCCGGTGCCCGTTGGGGCCTTCACCGCTCGGCCACTTTCCTCTGCGACCTTGGCGGTTGTCGAGTCGCTGTCTGTCGGGGACGAATCGGGTGCCGGCTCAGCAGTCGGTTCCGGGTAGATCGGTTCGGGTGCCTTTGCCTCTCTCTCCGCGGGTGCTTGGGGTAATTCACAGCCGACACTCGCGAGCAGCCCCAAACAGAGCAGCATTACGATACGGCAATTCGAGTCACTTAAAAAGCGCATCAACATGGGCCTCCTGATAGGGCGTGGTGGCGTTGGTTCACTCTGTGACCGTTGGCACTTGGACATTCCAGCTCCGCATTGCTTCGAGCAACTCCCGGTGGGTCATGTCGTAATGCAACGCAGTCAACGTCACCTCTCCTTTTTCCAGGGATGTCAAGTCCGTCTCTTCAACACCTGGCTGAGGTGGCGGCAGGTTGGTCGCCCAGTAATAGCTTCGACCACGCGGATCGATCCTCTTTTCATACTGTTCGCCATACCGCTCCAGACCCATGGGAACTATCAGTAGTTGGCTGCCGTTCTCGAGGGCGATGGTCGGAATGTTGAGATTATAGAGTTGCGGCTGATCGCCTCGATGTTCGAGCAACTGTTCGATCACCCCGCGGGTTATCACGGCGGCCTTCCGAAATTGGGCGTGGGGATCGTATTCGAGCGAAACGGCGATACTCTCGATTCCAAAAAAGGCCCCCTCAATCGCGGCCGCTACGGTGCCCGAATAGAGTACATTGATACCCGCGTTGAGTCCCCCATTGATGCCACTGACCACCAGATCGGGTGTTGCGGGGCAGAGTTCGGTGATGCCAATTTTTACACAATCTGCCGGGCTCCCTTCGACTGCCCAGCCACGTTGCCGGGCGCCGTCAAAGACCTCTTTGCAGACGAGTGGGTTGAGAAACGTAATCGAATGACTCACGCCACTCTGTTCGGTGGCTGGCGCGACGACATGCACTTCCCCCAGCTTACGGAGTTCCTCCTCCATGGCGGCCAGCCCCGGCGCGTAGATGCCATCGTCGTTTGTCAGTAAAATGTGCATGGTCACAGGTATCCACGATCTTCTCGGGTTCGTTATTCTAACCGGATGTGGCCGACTGCCCAGGCTCCCTGCTACGCGCGGTTGCACGCTTGGATCGTGATGGATGCACCGGGCCTTCTTGGCCAGACCCCTAGTCTATGGCTTGACCTCCCGATAAAATCGCCTCTTTGCCGCCCGTCCATTGTGTCGGGCGTTTTCATTTTCTATTCACCCATCGTTCCGCGACGGCCCATCGTTCCCCGACGGATCGTAGCCGGGTGATTCGGGTTACCGGTGGTTGCATGACGACAGTGACCAAAAAGACCGAGATGTCCACTTCACCCATCGACAGCGAACGGATTCTGGTCTTCGATTTTGGTTCCCAGTACGCGCAGTTGATCGCCCGCCGGGTCCGTGAGCAGCATGTCTATTGCGAGATTGTTCGGCACGATCTGTCAGCGGATCGTGTGCGCGAGCTTGCCCCGCAGGGCATCCTCCTTTCGGGGGGCCCGTCGAGCGTCTATCGCGGCGACGCGCCCCGGCTCGATGAAGGCATCTTGCATCTCGGCATCCCGGTCCTGGGGATCTGCTACGGCATGCAGTTGGCCTGCGAGGCACTTGGCGGCAAGGTAGCAAACACGACCCGTCGTGAATATGGCCGTGCCCATTGCCGGATTACCTCGAGGGGAGACCTGTTTGCCGATTTTCCGCAGCAGACAGAGGTCTGGATGAGTCATGGGGATCAGGTTCAGAGCATTTCCGACCAGTTCGTAGCACTTGCCCAAACCGACAGTTGTCCGGTAGCCGCAGTCAAACATCGTGCATTGCCGGTCTACGGTCTGCAGTTTCATCCGGAAGTGACCCACACGCCGCTCGGTGCTCAGGTGCTTGGCAATTTTCTCACCACCGTTTGCCATACTCAGGGTCTTTGGAGTATGGGGAATTTTGCCGCCGAGACAATTGAGCGGATCCGCCACCAGGTTGGCGATCACCGGGTCCTCTGCGGGCTTTCCGGCGGTGTCGATTCGTGCGTGGTTGCCGCACTGCTCTACAAGGCGATCGGTAGTCAGTTGTCCTGTATTCTAGTCGACAACGGTCTGCTTCGAGAGGGCGAGAAGGAATCCGTCCGCAGCGAGTTCAGCAAACATTTTCAGGCGGATTTACACGTGGTGCCTGCTGCGGAGCAGTTTCTTGCGGCACTCTCCGGCGTGCGTGATCCGCAGGAAAAGCGGCGGCGGATCGGACACGTCTTTATCGACTGTTTCACAGAAAAATCGAGAGAAATTCAGGGCGCTCATTTTTTGGCCCAAGGGACTCTCTATCCAGACGTGATCGAAAGTGGCGCGGCTGCGGACGGTCCGGCGGCGACAATCAAACTTCATCACAACGTGGGGGGGCTGCCCCAGGAGTTGGGATTTGAACTGATTGAGCCTCTCCGGGATCTTTTTAAGGATGAGG
>JAUWIQ010000321.1 GCA_030605285.1 Planctomycetota bacterium | reverse complement strand
GCGCGTTTTACAGACAATCTCTCCTTTGCCGTCTGCGAGCCCGTCCGCTTTGACCACTAAAGGTTTTTCCTCCTGCTCATTCAGGTAATACATGGCACTTTCTGCATCACGAAACGCGAGATAGTCCGCCGTGGGGACATCGGCCTGCCTGAGGATTTTCTTGCAGAACGCTTTACTCCCTTCCAGTTGCGCGGCGTTCTTCGAGGGACCAAAGACGCGTAGCCCTTCGCTGGAGAGGGCATCGACGATGCCGGCAGCCAGGGGTGCTTCGGGACCTACGACGATCAGATCGATCGCATTCTGTTTGGCGAACTGGATGATTTTTCCGAAATCGTTGAGCGGGAGATCAACATTTTCCGCATCTTCCCCAGTGCCGGCATTTCCCGGGGCCACAAAGACCCGTTCCGCCTGTGGGCTTTGCGCGATTTTCCACGCCAACGCGTGTTCCCGACCTCCACTGCCAATCACCAAAACGTCCATCGCCAAGCCACTCTTTCTCTCTCGACTGCCGAGGCCACGTTGAGAACCCAATCCGCGGCATCCCCTGGGGTGGGAGGTGACCGTTGGGCTGGGGTAGTCCCCGGATTGTGTTTTGCGGAGAAATTATTTGCACCGCCGAATGTAGCAGATCGATGCAGGATCGTCATGGATCCCGGGGAGGATTCGCCTGCGGGGCAAATCGGGTCCGGAGCATCCGCCGCTTGAGGTGCCTGCGGGTCTTGGGGAGCGAAAGGTTTGGTCTACCTTTTGCGTTGCGTCTCCTCCACGGTTGTGATGTGGTTGTGATGTGGTTGTGATGTGGTTGTGATGTGGTTGTGATGTGGCCGACACGACACGTGACCCCGGACGGGGAGATTCGAGCAAACAGTTTTGTGTCCGTGACAGGTATTCGCGAATCCAGAAGGCGGTGTTACAATCACGGCGAGTGGGCCGTTCGGGCCAACTTACCGCCGCTCTCCTACTGACCCGGTTCGATTGGGACTTGACAAATTGGGCGGTCCGGTAATAGATTGATAGGGGTTTGTGAAAAATATCACGAAGTACGGTTGAGTCTATTTTATCTGATGTAAATTGTTTTTCAATAAGCGTTTGCATTATCCGATCATGGATTAGAAATGGCCGACAAAAAGAAGCTCTCGGTGGCCGAGATCTTGGCGGCCGCCAGAAAGCTCGATGGTGGTGCCAAGGGCGAAGCGGAGCAACCGCAGGCGGCGGTGCCGGCAGCCGATGCGCCAGCGCAGGGCTCCCAGCCGACCGCTGGCCCCGCGGCCGCGAAGTCGAAGCCGGGCGAACGGCCCAGTGTGGCAGAAATGCTCGCGATTGCCCGGGGTGAGAAGGAGGGTGCGGCGGCACCCGAGGCTGCCACGGCAGCGGTTGGCAAACCCGAAAAGGCCCCCTCCGAAAAGGGTTCCCAACCCAAGCCTGCCGAGAAGGCGAAAAATCCCGTGCGTCCCAGCGAGGAACGTATGGATACCGCCAGTGTGTTGGCCGCCGCCCGTCGCGACAGCAAGCGAGGCCCCGTCAGCAAAGCGGAAGCCCCCGAGTTGGCGGCGCGAAAGCCGACCCAGAAGACCCCGGCCGTGAAGCCGGATGCCCCGCAGATCCCGCAGCGGCCTGCCTATGCCTCGCCCCCACCCAAAGCCGCCGTCGACGAGGGCCGCCGCTTCGTATTGATCACTGCGCTGTTCGGCTCTGCCTTTGCCACAGGCATGACGCTCTTGGGTACGACCGTCGTGGTTTGGGTGTTGGCCCTGGCCCGCTTCATGTTTCCCAACGTCCTGACCGAGCCCCCCAGCCAGTTCAAGGTCGGATTTTCGGATGACTTCGCGCCGGGACAGGTGGAAACCAAGTTCAAAGCGCAATTTGGTATCTGGGTCGTGAATTCGGAGTATCAGGGCGAGCAATGTATCTATGCGCTCTCGACCGTTTGCACTCATTTGGGTTGCACGCCCAATTGGCTCGATTCGGAACAGAAGTTCAAGTGCCCTTGCCATGGAAGCGGGTTCTACAAAGATGGTATTAATTTCGAGGGCCCGGCCCCCCGACCCTTGGAGAGATATTCCATTCGTCTGGCAAGTGACGGTCAGTTGGAAGTCGATAAGAGCAGAAAATTCCAGGAAGAGATGGGACAGTGGCAGGATCCGGCATCGTTTGTGCCGGTCTAAATAAGGCAAGGACTATCCAACCAGTATGGCAAGTAGCGATCGACAACCCCTGGGCGAGATGGTTCGCAACTCGCAGATCTGGAAAAGCGTTTTTCGGCATCCCGCGCCGCTCGACCGTCGTAACCGCATTGTGGTGATGCTGACAAATTTTTTCCTGCACCTGCATCCGGTGTCGATAAAAAAACAGGGCATCGCGCTAAGCTATACCTGGTGCATGGGGGGCGTGACCTTTTTTCTGTTCCTGGTCGAGACAGTCACCGGCGTCCTCTTGATGTTCTATTATCGCCCCACGCTCGAGTGGGCATACAATGACATTCTCTCCTTGCGTGATGTCACCAGTCTCGGGGTCCTGCGCGAGTTGCATCGTTGGGGTGCACACGCCATGGTGATCACGGTCTGGCTGCACATGTACAGCGTGTTTCTTACCGGCAGTTACAAGCCACCGCGGGAGTTCAACTGGGTCGGGGGAGTGATCTTGCTGCTGCTGACGCTTTTACTCTCCTTTACAGGCTATCTCTTGCCTTTGGATCAACTGGCAATCTGGGCGATTACGGTCGGTTCCAATATGGCCCGCGCAACACCGATTCTGGGGTACGAGGGGCCGGGGCAACAACTGCTGACGCTCGGGGGGATCGACATGATCACCAGTGGAAGCGATGCGCGGTTTGGCTTGCTGGGCGCGCGATTTGTTGGTGAAGAAACATTGAATCGTTTTTATGTGTTGCACTGTATCGCGATTCCGCTGGCAGCGGCATTTCTTTTGGCCATTCATTTCTGGCGCGTCCGTAAGGATGGCGGCATCAGCGGGCCACTTTGATTTGCGGATTTTCCTATGCACGGTAATAACCAGCTATTTCTGGAAGGCATCAGCTCTTTTCTGGGCTCCTATTACCTCTTGCTGGCCACAATGAATTTTGTGGCGGCCTATTGGTGATGGAGAAATCGGCAGGCGACGCTGCAGGCCATTTTCTGGTTTGTCGTCGGTTTAGGGTATGTCGGCTATTTGGCCCCGCTGGCGCTGAGTGGGGATCCTTATTGGATGCCGTCTATGCCCCAGTTCATCCGCGATGGCGTCAATGCAGCCCTTGGCGGATCGACCGGTGCCGTCGTGTACAGTGTCGGGTTGGTCGTCATTTTTTCGATCCTGTTTCTGTTTCGACGGTTTTTTGTGCAGGGGCCGATTGCTTGGGCGTTGTTGAATCTGGCCTTGCTTGCTTTGGGCCTTTCGATGACCGACAGCAATTTCTACGCGATTGCAGCCAAACCGGATAACGTACCCATCGTCGGGTTGGTTTTTTTACTCGGTTTTTTCACCTGGCTCGCGACCGCGCGGGCCGTTGAAAACGATGAGCGTACCGCTCGCGGTGAGCCGCTTCTTGAGTCTGAAGAGAAAGAGACGATATTGGTTTGGCCCGATCTGGTGTACACCGAACTG
>JAUWIQ010000105.1 GCA_030605285.1 Planctomycetota bacterium | reverse complement strand
TAAGGAGGCCAGCTTCGCGAGACCTTCAGGTTGACTGACACCCACAAGTAAATAGCCTTGTGGCCGATCTTTCAGCCCTGTCTGATAAATTGCCTCGTCGGCAATCAATTGTGGTCCATAGTAATCCAGAGATCGAGGCAAAAAGAAATTAGGGTTCTTGATTTTCTTGGACTGGAGAAGCACGCCGGAGCCACTCAGTAAAATGTCGGTCTGGTTGTCGTAAATCGGCGTGATTGTCCGCATCTTTTTGGTACCCATATTCTGAAAGTTCGTAGTCAATTGTCCGCGCACTGCGGGGAGCAACAACTCGCGGTTGACCACGGACAGCAGCACCAGGACGCCCGCGGCAATCAAGATGGGTCGAACCAGACGGGCATTGCGAATGCCTGCTGCCATCAGAGCGGTCATTTCATTGTGGCGTCGAAACGAGGCGATCGTAAACATCGCCGCAACCAACACAAGTAAGGAATTCATCCAGTCAAAAAACATCAGCGACCGGAAGCCATAATATTCCGCAAGGACTTTCAGCATGCCCCCATGAGATCGGGCGTATTGATTAAATTCGCCAAAATTATTTACGGTATCGCCAACAACAAAAAGGCCGAACAGACTCAGAAAAAATACGAAGAATATTCCTAAAAACTGCCGCAGCAGATAGCGATCGATAAGACCCATATTCATGCCTCCGATGACATAGCTGGAGACTCCTCGGCCCGCACTTCTTGCACCGCTCCGGCCAGCGATTCCATTCCCTGCCGAATACGGTCGACCGACTGGACACCAAAACTCAGACGGATCATGTCCTCTCGTACCGGTTCACCCTCTTCCGGGAAACAGTGGCATCCCGGAACGTAGAGAACACCCCGATCCAGAGCGCGACGAAAAAGCGGTCCCTCGGCACCCGTATCGACACCTGCAATACACATCCAAACATACAACGCACCGGTGGCGGGAAGCCAGCTCACATTCGGAAAATTCCCAAGGTACGTTTTGGCGGCCTGTAACATCGCCTGCATTTTCTCGAGATAATCGCTGCAGATCTTTTCCAGATGCTTTTCAAAAGAACCCGACCGCAAAACCGCAAGCATGATCTGTTGACTGAAATGGGGAGCACCAAAATTAATATTCCCCTGTTGGTTGCAGATGGGTGCTACTAATTCTGGCGGCAGAACACCCCAACCGACGCGGAGACCGGGCGAATATGATTTGGAAAACGAGCTCGTATGAATTACGGTGTCTCCATCCTCATCCGAAGCCATAAGGCTCGGTATGTCATCACCGTAGTAGCGTAAATCCCGATAAGCGGCATCTTCGATAATATAAATCTTCTGGTGTGTACGACTCCATCGTTGCGCGAACTGGACAATTTCGGCACGGCGACTGGAGGAAGTTGTAATGCTACTGGGATTGTCGAAGTAAGTCGTCAGATAAATGGCCTTGATACGGGCTGCGAGCCCCTCGGCATGAAATTTCTCCATGGCCCGCTTGAGTGATGCAGTAACGATGCCCTCGGCATCGACTTCCAGTCCAACGGTACGTACCCCAAAGCTTCGCAAGGCACCGAGATAGACAAAATAAGCGGGCGCGGCGCAAAGGACGATATCGCCCGGGTCCAGCAGCGTCAGGCCGAGGAGGTACAAGAGTTCGTTGCTGCCAGCGGTCACAATCACCTGCTCCACCGACTGCTTGCCGGGTGGGGTCTGGTCCGCTGCCGCAAGTCGAGAGAGCAGTATTTCTCGGAGTCCTGGGTCGCCCATGGTACTGCAGTACTGCAGGGCAGCACGGCCCTGAGCAGGCTGCGACAACAAATGCTCGAGAGCATCCCGCGTATCTTGGACCGGCAGGGAGGCCTGATCGACGAAACCCGCCGCCAGAGAAATCAACTCGGGCCGAGCCAGGGCTTCGCGCATCAGGTAACTGATGGGCTGCTCCGTCGTCCTCTGCGCCAACTGGCTCAGACGAATTGGGGCAGACATGCTCGAACCTCTTCTTTTATTGGTCAACCAAGGCACAATCCCTGGGAGCATAGGAGACCCCGGACAATTGGGTCAAGGGCCATTACTCCGCTCAAGCGGGCAAGATATGATATCCTCCCGAGGGGCTCTTTTCGCCGGTGTCGGAATGGTTAAGTTGCGTCATGCGTTGTTCCATTTCCGAAAATCTTTCGGAAATAGTTGGCGGCAGTCTTGCCGCACAGGCCTGAATCTCTTATTGCCTCCGGTCTGCGCATTTTGCCATATCGATCTATTCGCAGATTATGAGGAAACCGGCTTATGCAGCAACTGTCGCCGTGAAATATGCAACCTACACGATCCTATTTGTCTGCGGTGTGGCGACCAGATGTCGAGCCCCAGCCGGGGTATCTCCAGTGGATGCGAAAACTGTACTGGGGGCCAATTCCAGTTTAATCGCATCATCGCCCTGGGTATTTATCGCGGCAAAAATCGGGCAGCCGTACTTCAGACAAAATATCCCGCCGGGCAACCGTTAACGCAAGCGCTTGGCCGATGCCTGCTGGCCACACGACGAAAAACCATTCAAGATTTTTCGCCCGATGTCATTGTACCTATTCCCATGCATTGGACCCGCCGCCTGCACCGTGGCACAAACGGTCCTGAAACTCTCGCCCATTGCCTGGCCCAGGGACTACAAATTCGCTTTTCCAGAAGCATGCTGCTCCGCCATCGTAGAACCGTGCGACAAACAGAATTGTCTCAACATGCGCGACAATGCAATCTCCGTGGGGCATTTGGCAGCTCCCCGAAACGCCAAGTCTGCGACAAGCGGATTCTCTTAGTTGATGATGTATTGACCACGGGAGCGACTTGTAATGAGGCAACAAAAACCCTCTTAACCGCGGGTGCCTCCGAGGTGGCCATCGCCATACTCGCACGGGCCACTCCAGGGCGAGACCAATAAGCCAGAGCCTTGTCCTGGCACCCGGATTGGATTTTAGTGCTCGGAGGTCAATAATGAGATCAAATATTGCTCCACCCTATCCCCAGCCTGCCAATCAGAACGGGCTGCGACCTCAAGATGTCTGACTGACCGGAGGACATTGTACAATGGCTTTCGTGAGGGCATCGTGTCTGGAACTGCAATGAGTAAAACGTAATCATGCCCGAGCCGAGCGCAAAGCAGAAGCAGGTCCACTCGCTACGGCCGTTTCGTCGAGCCGTCGTGCGGGGTCTGGCAGTCATTCTGCCTCCGCTGCTAACCATCGTAATCTTTGTCTGGGTGGGAAGCACGATTCATTCCTATGTTTTGCAGCCTGTCCAAAACGGCGCTCAGCATCTACTTGTGTGGGCAATCGATGATGGCGTCAGCGAGCTTCCCAACGTTCCTACAGACGTTTATTTGTTCAAAACCACGAATGGCGAACAATACCATCGGCTACCCAAACTTCCGGATGGCCACACCAACCCCTATTGGGTGCCCGAAAATATCTATGAACTGGTGACCCGGCCAAACAATCTTCATGGACAGCCAATTCCCACTTCCCGTCGCGCGATGCTTCAGCGGTATGTCGATTTGCGCTGGCTCACTCCACAGATTGTGGTCCCCGTATTCACCTGTATTTTCATTTTGGCGATGTACTTGCTCGGCAAGTTTTTGGCGGCCAGGATGGGACGGTTGGTCTGGGGTGGTCTGGAAAAGGTGATCGATCGTTTGCCACTGATTCGCAATGTTTACGGTTCCGTAAAACAGGTTACCGACTTTATATTCAGCGAATCAAATGTCGAATACACCCGCGTCATTGCAGTAGAATATCCGCGCAAAGGGATTTGGTCGCTGGGCCTGGTAACCGGCGAGAGTATGTTGGATATTGCCTCGGCCGCAAATGAACCCGTGCTTTCCGTGCTGATACCCACGTCGCCAGCACCCTTTACTGGATACACCATTACGATCAGGCGAAGTGAGGCGCTTGATCTGAATATCACCATCGACCAGGCGTTTCAGTTTGTCGTCAGCTGCGGTGTGGTGGTCGCCCCACAACAAATGGAGAAAATGTTGGTGTCGAACGGCGACAATGCGGTAAGTGATATTGCGGGCTCCCTCCCAGATGGCTAAACGACCCTGGGGATAAGTGAACGTGCATCCACCGTATGCCGTTTTTTTCTCTCTCCCATAACAAACCGTGATCGATGAAAACTCTGGGATCTATTCGCATCGGGACGCGTGGCAGCAATCTGGCACGCTGGCAAGCCGAGTGGGTCGCCGAACAACTGCGCTGCCAGGGTATTGAGGTTGAGTTGATCGCGATTGCGACACAGGGCGACCAGCAAGCTTCCGGACCTGTCGGGGCACTCGGGAGTACCGGGATCTTTACCAAGGAAATTCAGCGATCGCTGCTGGACTGCCAGATCGATCTGGCAGTCCATAGTCTTAAAGATTTGCCTACCGAGCGGGTCGATGGTCTTTCCCTGGTCGCAGTTCCCCGTCGGGCGGCATGCCTGGACGTGCTGCTGAGCCAAGGTCATCGCACACTGCAACAATTGCCCTCAGATAGTCGTATTGGCACCGGCAGTATCCGTCGACAGGCTCAAATTCTATTTCTTCGTAAAGATGTGCGTGTCCTGGATATTCGCGGAAATGTCGAAACCCGTATCGGCAAACTCAATCATGGTGAATACGATGCGATTGTTTTAGCTCAAGCGGGTCTAGACCGCCTGGGTTTAGCGCACCACATCAGCCATGTCTTTGCGATGAATGAAATGCTGCCTGCGGTCGGGCAAGGTGCACTGGGATTGGAATCCCGCTCGGAGGATGAGCACGTGCGGGCATGCGTGCAGACCCTCGACCATCTCCCCAGCCATCAGGCGGTGCTGGCCGAACGGGCGCTGCTGGCGCATTTGCGCGGTGGCTGCCTCGCACCGATCGGTGCCTGGGGAAAAGTGGATGATGAGGGCCGATTGCAATTGGATGCAGTCGTTCTCGATGCAAAGGGAACCGAACGACTGACCCTGTCGCAGCAGGGACCTGCTCAGGAGGCTGTTGCGCTCGGAGAAAGGGTGGGTGAAGAATTACTCCGACAGGGGGCCGCTTCGCTCATTGATGCCGCCCGAGAGAGCGGAAATTAAACCCGCGGTTGAATGGAGAGGGAACCGACAATTACCGCGATCCAGCTGCCGATACGGTACTCTGTTTAGCTCAATCCCACCACCAGCGATTGGGGTCGATTGTCCCCGGTTTGATCGACCCATAGGTCTGTTTGACTGCCCCCTTCGTGTCCTCTCGCAGGTTGTGCCCCGTGAGGGCCTCGGTCGGCTCAATACGGATTCCACCACCCACGGGTGTCATCAGCGTATTGCCCTTCCAACGAACATTCACTGCGGTTTCCACGCGAACGGGCGTTGTGTAGGTTTGGACCGGGTAGGCTCCTTCGTCACTGAATACCGGCATCGTCCACTCTGCCATTTCATGAAATCCCTGTTCACGAATGAAGGCTGCTGCAACCGACAAGTCGATTACGTTGCGAAGTTGTGCCCAAATCGCTGACTTGGACGCCATCTTCGAGTAGAGCCGCGTAAAAGATTGTGTAAAACCCCGACTGGCGCGATCGGATTGGCTGACGCTACGCCGGGTACCGTCTTTGCCCACAACTTCATCTTCGCCAATCAACTTGACGCCTTCACCCACCATCTCCATGGCCAAGTCATCGTCGGACACCATCACGCGCTCGTAATCGGGAACAAAATACCAGCGCCTCATGGCGTTGCGCGAAACCGATGCCGGGGTTGCCTTATCGATGTAGGTGGCCATTTTTACCGGCGGATTTTCCAAACCGATCCCAATCAATTTCATCCGGTAGTCGGCTTCTACCAGGACCTGGGCAAAGTGCGTATTCGAGGCGATGCCGCCAAAAACAACATCCTGAAGCCCCAAGCTAGTCTGTAAACCGGCAGCAATCTTATTGGCATCGTTAGGCCGGACGCCCCGGAGTCCCGTGAGAAACGCCTGCATTCTTTGCAGCCCTTCTTGGGTCGGATCGATAGAAACCGTAATAATAGGATCCTCAAGCGAACCTGGGGCAAAAGCCCGTAGGGCCACGATAAGATCCTGCAACTCGAGGCAGGGCTGACCACTCTCAAGGCCGACAACACGGCCACTGGCGTCTTTCATCCAGCCTTCTGCGGGTCCCGCAAGAACAATATCTTTTGTTTCTGGATAGTAAAAGACGTACTCAAGTCGTGTCATCCCAGCGAGGTAACGTATCGCGTCTGTCGATTGGCGGTTGTTTGCAATCGCATTTTCAAGTGCCGCTTCCAGCCGATTGATCGATATTTTTCGGAGAGGGCTCTTTCGACAGATATCCTGTGGCAGGGCAGCCCGCGCTGCGGCGATCCGCTCTTGCATCAAACGACCGCCCGGATCTTCGTAGATCCGCATTTTGAGCACACCGTGCCCATCCACCAGGACCCCGTTGAGCGCCTCGGTTTGCCCCGAAGAAATCTCGGGGATCAGAATCCCAAGACTCAGGATTGCTGCAAACACGCTGCCAACAAAGATTCTTCCCTTCCTCATGGTGCCACCTCTTCTTCTATCGCAAAAAAACCAAGAACTATCCGTTACGCCCCCACCTGCCCGAACAGAGGGCACGGGTGGGAACGTGATTTGAGCAGAACTCCCCCTTAAGTATGGGCCAAGGAACGGCCACTTACAAAAATTGTAATTTGAGATATTGGGGAAAACAAGTAAAATGCGGTATTTTGTGTCCGTTTTCCCGTTGGAAACCGCAAAACCGGCGATTCTGAACCCACCTCAACCACCTGCTTGCCAGGACGCCATCCGGAACACTCGCGGGACGCCTGCGACTGGTCCACAACACGGGTGGGGCTATCATGAGGAGGTAGGGCATCCACCGGGATCGGACTGCCGGGAGACTGAGAATTGAAAGCAACCGAAAGACTTCCTGGACGTTCACTGCGGTTTGTCGTGATCGGCTTGCTGCTTTTTATCGGGT
>JAUWIQ010000287.1 GCA_030605285.1 Planctomycetota bacterium | reverse complement strand
GGGCTCTGGAGAGGATTATCCAAACAGGCCGATTTACAGAACATTCCGGCATAATCGCCACTTGCGGCAAAGTCGATTCCATAAACTCAGGAGACGCGCGTGGATGTTTCTACGCTCTCGCCTCTGAACGGCCTGATTGTTTCGCGCCTTGGTCGTTCACTCCTGGCCCAGCCCGTGAACTGCGTGTTGGTAATTCTTATTTCTCTTCTCGCTGCGGATGGCTGTTTCGCCTCGGAGTCACGCCGTACCGCGCTCGTACGAGCAATCGAAGAGGTGCGCGATTCGATCGTGAACATTCGGGGACAAAAAGTCATCAATAGTCCAAACCGCACCCCAGGACAGAGCGAAAATACCAAACGAGTCAACGGCATGGGTACGGGCGTGATTCTGGATCCACGCGGATATATCGTGACGAACTTTCATGTCATTGACGGTGTCTCCACCATTAACGTAAACCTCTCCAATGGGGACAGCTATGTGGCAAAACCGGTATCGCATGACCCCAAAACCGATTTGGCAATTATTAAGATCGATCCGCGCAGCAAGCGCCTGCCCACGATCCGCATCGGGACCTCAAGTGATCTGATGGCTGGAGAAACAGTGATTGCCGTTGGCAATGCCTACGGTTATGAACATACAGTGACTCGAGGCATTATCAGTGCTCTTGATCGCACGGTGCAGATCAGCGATGCCCAATATTATTACAATTTGATCCAGACCGATGCGAGTATCAATCCTGGAAATTCAGGGGGCCCTTTGTTGAATATCGATGGCGAGTTGATCGGAATCAATGTTGCCGTGCGAGTCGGTGCGCAAGGAATCGGTTTTGCACTACCCATCGATAAAGTCCTCGAAATCTCTGCCGATCTATTGAGCGTACGGCGGATCGAAAATCGAAATCATGGCATCCGGACAAAATCATTCTCCGACACACCGGGTGGCCTTGTCGTCGCAAGCGTGGATACAGGCAGTGCTGGCCAACGCGCTGGCTTAAGAGCAGGGGACCGCATTCAGAGAGTGGAGAAAAAAGCGGTTCACCATCCCCTCGATCTGGAGACTTCCCTGCTTGGCCTCCAAAGCAACCAGGAAATCCAGATCCAGGTGGTCAGAAACGGCAAAGTGATTGATCTCGATTTCTCTATGCCCGAAGGAAATAATCGGACCACTCCCAATGTTGATCGCACTTGGCAGACATTGGGCTTGAAACTGCAAGCCTTGAATGCCAATCAAATCCGAGAAAAAAAGAGCCGTTATCGAGGCGGACTGACGGTCACTGCGGTGCGCCAAGGCAGCCCGGCGGGTGAGCAGGGGATTCGTCGTGGTGATATTCTCGTCGGCATGCACATTTGGGAAACCGTCTCCCTGAAAAATGTGGCTTATGTTCTGAAACAGGAGCAATTGACCAGTGACGGTCCCATCAAATTTTATATTTTACGGGGCAATCAGACTCTCTACGGCCATATGCGCATCGCGACGCAGACGCGGCCCCAGACCCAACGTTAATGAGCAGGGTCCGTCGCTAGGACCCGCCAGGGTGTTTGACGATTTGTCTCCACGGCCGTAAACTCGAAACCAGCGGTCGTGGAAACGTTGATCTGGCATGTTTCTTTTTGACACTCCGATTATCGCAGGCAAATGGAATCCGAATTCGTCGATTGGCTCAGAACTCGGCTTCCGAGCAGTCCGTGGCTCCGCGTGGGACCTGGAGACGATGCCGCCGTCCTGAAATCGCAAGATACTTTGAGTGACGAAATTGTCACCTGCGACCTGCTCTGCGACGGCGTCCATTTTCGTGTTGGGCAGGACAGCTTGCGCCGGATAGGCCGTAAAGCTCTGGCGGTCAATCTCAGTGATCTTGCTGCGATGGCGGCAACACCCATAGCCGGTTTCTTTGCAATCGCGCTACCAGACGATGGCAGTGTCGCAGCGGAGGCAATCTATGAGGGCATGCTTCCTCTGGCGGAACATTTTTCCGTGGCCATGGCTGGCGGCGACACGACCGTCTGGGCAGGTCCTCTGGTGATCAGTGTCACGCTTACGGGACGCAGTGATCCGGAAAAAGCCCTCCTCCGCAGCGGCGCCTGTCCGGGGGATCACCTTTTGGTAACGGGTCGATTTGGCGGCAGCCTGCTTGGTCACCAGTTCGACTTCCAACCACGCATCGCCGAGGCACTCTGGCTTAACGAACATCACACACTGCATGCGGGTATCGATTGCAGTGACGGACTCTCGCTGGATGTTGCCCGCTTGGCACAAGAAAGCGGCTGTGGTGTTGCCATTGATTTGCAGTCCGTTCCCATTGCCGAGGCAGCCGTCGAAATGACCAAGCGGCCGGGAGACACCCAGTCGGCATTGGAGCATGCGCTCGGTGACGGCGAAGATTTTGAGCTGCTGTTCGCCGTTCCCCCCAATGATTCTCAGCAGATTCTTGACCACCAGCCGCTCGACGTTCCCGTTACCCGGATTGGAACATTCATCGATCAACCCGGCCTCTGGCAGATTGCTGCGCAAGGCCCCATTCCTTTGGAGCCCTGCGGATTTCTGCACCGGGGCCGACCATGAACAAACCGTTTGTATTTCACTCCCTGGCCGAGGCAGATACTTTGCGACTTGGTTCCGCGCTGGCGGACGTTTTGCCACGGGGCAGCATTGTAGGGCGCGCGGGAACGCTCGGTGCTGGGAAAACCCGACTCGTCCAGGCAGTGGCCTCAGCGAGTGGCATCGACGTGCGAACCGTCGTCAGCCCCACCTACCTGATCCTCCAGGAGTATCAGGGGAAACGAACGATCTTCCACTTTGACCTCTATCGTCTCCGGGATGAGGATGAATACCTGGAATTGGGACCCGAGGAATACTTCGAACGGTCGGATTTGACATTCCTGGAGTGGGCAGACCGCTTTGAACAGTTTCTGCCAGAGGATCGCCTCGATATTTCAATCGTGATTGTCGAAAAGAATAAGCGCGATTTCCAATTCACGCCGCACGGGGAAAAATACATCTCTGCGATCGACAATTTGCAAACACGGCTTGCATCCTGACCCCGGCGGTACTGAATGGACACAAGGCACCAACACGAGTAATCTCCAGAACTTGTGAAACACCCAACAGCAGCTGAAGGCGACCTATTTCAAGTCTTGGATATAACAGCCTACCGCCTCGGTAATCGGTTCGGCAACGTGTTGACCCGCCAAGGTCGCCTCAATGGCATCGGCTAAATCTCGGGTTGTCGCAACCGGGCGCGACTTCCCAAAGTCTGAATACCAGTTATCAATCCGACCGCGATACGTCATCTGCCCTTCCGCATCCAGCACGACCGCTTCGGGTGTTACGCGGGCTCCGACTTGGGTTACAAACTGATGCTCAGGATCACGCAGCGCCTCAAATGGATATCCATAATCACGCACATGCCGTCGGATAGAATCTACATCTTCCCCAGGATTCACATAGACCAGATGGAATTTCACACCGCGTGGATGGAAAAGTTCGTAAAGCCTGCGAATCGCTGGCGCATATCGATTAGAAACAGGACAGTCCGTCCGCGCGAAAAGAAAGACGGTTGCTGGCGCCCTGCCTGCAGCCTCAAATTCAATCCATCGATCATCCAGCCCCAGAAAGCGAAGCGTACCGAGTCCTTTGTCGCCGAAACCACGTCCTTCAGTGGCCAACTCTGTTTTTCTTGCATCACATCCTGAAACGATCACCAGGACTGTGATCAAAACGCCCCAGCCAATCAATTCATCGTTTCGAGGCATTGGTTAGCGCCCCCGGGGCAAGAGAATTAATCCGGTAGCCGAAACAAGACCCGTGGCAATGCAACATCGATAAATGCACTGACGGTAGCGCCCGTTTTACAGAAGCCCATTATACCCTGACGCCCTGGGAAAAAAATAGATTTTGCAGCCCAATAGAAGAAGCGACTCAGGCGGCTGTAGCAAGC
>JAUWIQ010000383.1 GCA_030605285.1 Planctomycetota bacterium | reverse complement strand
AGCGGCTGGCACCGCAGGTGGCTGCCGAGCTCGCCAGCCGAGGTCACGTGATTGAGGTTGCCCAGCAACCGATCGGGCAGCCCTGCAGGATGGGCTTCGATCCCGAGCGCGGGCGGATTCGAGCGGCCGGGGATCCAGCGACTGGTCGGGTGGCGATGGCCTATTGAGCGACTGGCATGGTCTGCTGCGTGGCCCAGGATCAGAGTACGTTGATGGTCGACAGGTAGACCACCACGATGTTCGCCAACAGGATGCCTCCAAAAACGAAAAAGGTCGTTTTGGTCAGCCAATGCCCCTGACGACTTGCTGGGGCAGGCAGGAGGCGGCCGGCAAAAACAAGTGTGGTCCCGCTGACCAGGATGATGACGACAAAGATAAGGAAGGCCCAGGTGTAGAGGTGGTATCCCCAGAGGGGTGCCCCAAAGCCCGCATCGTCCGGTGCAATATGCATCAGCACCTGGCGGGCGGAGATGAGCAGGCCGAGTCCCGATGCCAGGATCGAGATCCCAAAACCTCGGTTCAGATTCCGCCAGGCCTCCGCCTCGCTGCGCCGGGGACTCGCAAGCACCCAGACGGGACCCAGGGTGGCGAGGATCATGCACATCCGCTGCAGCAGACAAAGTGTACAGGGTGCTTCGCCCCAGACGAATTGCACCCAGAATGCGCCGAGCAGAACGGCCGAGAGGACCCAAATGTAGAGGTGCAGTAAGACCCACGAGATCCTTGCCAGCGGGGAAGTCGGGGCGGCGTTTTTTACACAGTCTTCGACCACCATGGCATTTTAGAGGCTGATCGCAAGTGGTTTGCTCGCGACCGCGAGGAAGTGCAGGAGGATGGAACCGAGACAGAGAAAGAAGAGGCACTGAGAAAAAATGGAAAACTGACGTATGATGGCCAGAAAAAGCAACAGCAACAGGAGCAGGATAGCAACGGCGATCATGGGGATCCCAGCGATTAGATTTTCAAAGACGACAGAGTTTTTCTGCCTATCCGTCTCGAGTGGAACTCTTTTGTGCAGCTGCCAGCGCTGCTATCCTAACGCGAAAGCAGTCGCGACGGAACCAAGAAAAATTTCCCCGCTCCGCGGATTTCGTGGAGGATGCGCTGCGGAGCCTGAGATTCTTCAGATCGGAAGGCGGGTTGGGGCGGTTGGATCAACTTGCGATCGGCCCGGGCGGGCATTAGAATTTCCGGCTTCAGATCCTCTCAGGTGTGCCCGAGACCGGGGATTGTATGCAAGCAGAAAATTCGAAACCTCGGCTCGTGATCGTAGGGGGGGGTTTTGCGGGTGCCTACTGCGCCCAGGCGCTCGAGAAAAAACTAACCGCCGACAAAGCCGAAGTCGTGCTTTTGGATCGCAATAACTATTTTGTCTTCTCCCCCCTGCTAATCGAAGCCGGTATCGGCGACCTGGAACCGCGCCATGCGGTGGTCTCAATTCGCTCTTTTTTGCGACGTTCCGAGTTCCAGATGGCCGAGGTGCGCTCCGTCGACCGGGCCGCACAGCAGGTCCATTATCAGTTGGTAGGCGGCACGGAGCCGCGCACGATTTTTTACGATCATCTTGTGCTGGCAATGGGCAGTGTGCCTCGCCTGCCGGACGTGCCGGGACTGGTGGAGCATGGATACCAGATCAAATCGCTGGTCGATGGGGTTGTACTGCGGGACCGGGTGATCCAATTGCTGGAGTGGGCCAATGCGGTCGACGATCTGGCGGAACGGCGGAGTCTTTTGCATCTGGTCGTCGTCGGCGCGAACTACACGGGAGTGGAGGTGGCGGGCGAGTTTCTGGCCTTCATGCGGACGGCGGCCAAAAAATTCAGCAACCTCACCCCGGACGACTGTCGGGCCACCCTGTTTGAACTTTCGGGGCGGATTCTGCCCACACTCGACGAGCGCCTGGCGGCGTATGCCGCCCGGGAAATCACTCGGCACGGCACCACGATCCGGCTCGAGGAGACGCTTTCGCGGATCGAGGCGGATCACTGCATCACCCGCAGCGGCGAGCGGATCGATTCAAACACCGTGATCTGGTGTGCGGGGATTGCGCCGCCGCCGCTACTCGCCGCCAGTGGTCTGCCGGTCGATCGCGCGGGCTATCTCCGCTGCGAGCGAGATTTTCGCGTGGTGGATCACGACAACCTCTGGGCGATTGGCGACTGCGCGGCCAATCCCGATGCCGTGGGCAAACCGTATCCCCCGACTGCGCAGAATGCGGTGCGGATGGGGCCGCACCTGGCGGCGAATTTGGTGGCGGTGTTGCAGCACCGCGCGACCCGCCCGTTCGATTTTAAGATGCTCGGTTCGCTCGCCGCGCTGGGGGGGCATCGCGGGGTAGCAAGGATTTTTGGCCGGGATTTCTCTGGTTGGTTTGCCTGGTTTTTGTGGCGGATGGTCTATCTCATGAAGATGCCCGGTTGGGGCCGGCGGGCGCGGGTCGCGCTCGACTGGACCCTCGATCTGTTCTGCAGTCGGGATTATGTCCAGCTCGGTGTCCATCGCTTCAAATTCGAGGACCGTCCGGGACACGTGGTGGTGGGCGGCGCGAAGGCCGCTGAGGAAGGTCAGGCCAAGAGCGAAGAGGAGTCGTGCGGGCCGGATTGAGCATCGCGACCATGCTATCACGGCTGCCCGCACTGGCGATTGGGCGGGCTATTTTTTTCGAAAATATTCCTGCAGCAGATGACAGCTGGGGATTCAGCTGCCCTGTTTCGTGGACCTCGACGCGCCAGCGCCGCCTGCCGGGACGGGAGTTAAGCTGTTCCGATTTGACGGGTTTTGCCGATAAGAGTGATTGACGGTCTACGCTTTTGCGCAGAATCTCTCGCCAGCGTTGCTGGCAATGGGCAAGTTCAACGGATCCGAGTTGCAGCGGGAATCGTAATTTGGCGAACCGAAAACCAAGTCGTGTTTGCAAAGGATGGCGCCTTGCGGTTTGTGACCGCGGTCGGTCACAGGTGGCCCTCGCGACCGTTTGGTTTCTGTTGCAGGTGGTATTCCTCTGCAGCAGCGCCGCCGCAGCGGACGTGCCAAAAAAAAATTTGGCGGAGCCGCAAGATGCGGCAGCGCCCCAGCGTTTGCCTACGATCGACGCGATCGATTGGGATCGTAAAGCCGAGGCGATGGTCAAGAGACATTTGGACACGAACTCGTGGACGCAGCAAAAGTTTGCCACATTT
>JAUWIQ010000051.1 GCA_030605285.1 Planctomycetota bacterium | reverse complement strand
GAGAGACCCATCCGTTGCTGCTCCGTAGCCAGAAGGGCAACGGGGAGATTCACCCCCCCGACTGCTGCAGGTGACAAAAAAGCCCTCTCCGGGACTGGCCGAAGAGGGCTTTGGTTGTTTGAGCATACCAACAACGTGTGACAATCTGGCGGACTAGGCCGCTGGCTTCTCTGGCGGACTAGGCCGCTGGCTTTTCTGGCGGACTAGGCCGCTTCCTCGTTCCGCAGATCGTCTTCTAGGTCGTCCTCGAAATCGACCTCATCTTCCTCTAATGCAACCATTTCATCCTCTTCGGTGACTTCCTCTTCGGTGACTTCCTCTTCTTCGTAAATCAGACTGAAAATCTGATTGTAAGTCTCTTCCAGGTATTCATGAACGGTCGCGCTTTCGACAGACTCCAGCAGATTAGTCAATGATTCGAGAACTCTGTCAACTTCTTCACTGGTAATTTCTTCCTCTTCGTATTCTTCTTCCATCCCCTCGCGATGTGCCTCGCACTTGGCATCCTCGTCAATTTCAGGGGATTCCTTCTCATAATCTTCGGGCATCTCTACCTCCTTGTTGGCTCTTTGGCAATTTTGCCGAGGGGCCCTTTTTATTCTGTTTTTCCAGACGATTCACTCACCCATAGGAGAGGCGGTGAAACTAATACCACACCAGAGCATCTAATACCATATCGGCTGCCAATCCCGAAAGCTTTGGTAATATATAGCCGCTGCAAATCCCGAATTTCCAAGGCTTTAACAGCTTCTTACCGTACATGCGGCAGCAAGTTTTCCTAAGCGGTTCGCCGCCGCGGTTTTTTGGGCTGATCGGGATGATCCCGCTCCCTACCCTTTGTCAAACTCTTCCCGAGTGGCCTGCCGACACCGACTGCAGGTGTGTCGCCAAAATAGTATTTCCGCGCCTCAGAATTATTGAGAACCTCGGACGGGGTACCATGACAAAGCACCTGTCCATCGCGAATCACATAGCTCCTATTCGTGATGGCCAATGTTTCCTGCTCACGGTGGTCGGTAATAAGGATCGAGATACCACTATCGCGCAACCCCGTAATGATGTCTTGAATACTATTGATCGTTACCGGGTCAATCCCCGTAAACGGCTCATCCAGAAGGATGATTCGTGGATCGGAAACAAGACAACGGGCAATCTCCAGTCGTCGTTTTTCGCCACCTGAAATATACTGGGCCTTCGACTTCCGGATCTTCGTGATATTGAATCGTTCGAGCAACTCTTCCGTTCGACGCCTTCGCTGCTTACGGTCGACACCGAGCAACTGCAGCACACTTGCGATATTATCCTCAACGCTCAATTTTCGGAACACGGACTGCTCCTGTGCCAGATAACCCATGCCACCTTCACGGGCACGGCGATACATGGGCCAAGGTGTCACATCCACATCGTGCAGCATCACATGACCCGCATCGGGCTCAATCATCCCGCATGTCATGCGGAAACAGGTTGTCTTACCGGCACCATTCGGGCCAAGAAGCCCAACGATTTCGCGATGAGCAACCTCAAAATTGATTCCGTCGACGACCCGTCGGCGACCGTAGGCTTTGACGAGTCCTTCTACTTTCAATAGCGACATGAATTACCTGTGTGCTCAACCAGAGCGTCAACGAACCAAATAGATATGAGTAAGCGGCCAGTAGATAACCAATGCCTTTCCAATCAGCAATTCGCGCTCGACATAAAAACCTGTTTTATCTGTCTCCCACAATCGACTATCTTTGCTTTGGGGACTATTGTCGCCCAGGGCCATAAATTGATCCCGCGATTTCTCGGCTGGCGAATATTTACGCAATGCAAAATAGCGGCGGTTCATTTTTTCAAACCACTCGGGCCACATTCCCTTCGTCGCGAGTACCTTTTTCATCGCAGCATCGATTGCGGTGGGACCGAAAAGCGGGTTGCCAGCAGCCAGGGGTCCACGACGATAATCCGAGGATCTCATCATCCCGGGCGATGTGGCAATATAATAAACATCGCGAAAAATGCGTAAATTGCCGACGCGGACTTGTGCCGCTCGGGAACCAATCCCCACCGGGGCCAAATCGCCACCATCCTCCGCATTGGATTTGGGAATGCTGTTTCCTAAGTCAGGATAGGTCGTTGGCAAGTCAAACGTTACGAGTTTTTCATCCACCCAGAGCAGCAATTGATCATCGAAGTTGGCAAAAACAAGACGGTATGTCCCGGGTCCTTGGAGCGGGGTCACAGCGGCAGGCCGGGCAGCGAGATTACCCAGCGGATCATAAAAAACGCCGTCAATTCCTAGCCTTGCTGTGCCCGTTGCCAAATCAAAGGTACAGCGAAAGTGCTTGCCCCCCTCAACAAGATCCAGCATCAACTCGCCATGGTCGCTCTGCACCTCCACCTCACAGTCCAGCATCAAATCTCCGACCCAATGCATCCCCATCGCCGCGGCATCGACGTAGGATCGCTCCGATAGATCGGTGGAAAAATATAGCCCGAATTGTAGGCATAGGTATCTGAGATGAGCTGGGGGACTGGCTCGATCCGCGCTCGCCTTTTTGTCGCCTCCGCCTCCATCACACTGTCCCAGTCGTGGAAACCCGGCACAAAGTGCTGATAACGTAACCAGGCGGTGTCCTCTCCCTCGCCATCCGTCTCAAAATAGCTGTCCTCAGAATTTACTTGCCAGCGATCCGCATGCGACTCGACACCCCGTGGCCAGGGCGTCCAGCGCTGCGGCCAACCATTTTGATGCAGCACCTGGGCCTGATACTGATTGTCATAGACAAGCTGCGCCATCGCACGCACCTTATTGGGCGGCTTGCGCTCGATTCCGTATTTCAGATCCTGGGGCAACTTTTCAGGGGGTGCCTCTCCAGAAGCTCGAAATATATCACCTCGGTATATCATCAAGCGATCGCCCGGCAGACCGACCAGTCGCTTGATATAATTTCGGGAAGCCTGCCCCGGGAATCGGAAAACAAAAATATCCCAGCGCTGTGGGTCCTGAAATTCATAGGCAAACTTACTGACGATGATGCGATCCCCATTGGCCGAAGCGGATTCTGTGGACGCCTCGAGGGCACCCTGATTGAAGGGCCGGTTTAAGCCCTCTCGCAACAGTTTTTCGCCTTCGCGACGGTTTGTACAAGCCCAGTAGCGGCAGTTAGGACACTCGCCCGCAATCACATTGGCTCGCTTGTGCTCCGTGGCCTGATCAATTTCCTGACTGGCACTGAGGCGATAGGCGTATCCGCACATCGGACAATCGACATCTTGATGTCGGCCCTGCAGTGTGGGCGCCATGGATCCTGTCGGAATGACAAACGCTTCGGCCTCAAAAGTTCGAAACAAGAAGGCCAGTGCAAATGCAATCACAATCGATTCGACTGTCTCGCGAACACTTTTGGACATCAAAAAATGAAGCAAAAAGCCGGGGCTATTTTTATCACCCGCCCTCCCCGCTTGCCCGCGAGACGTAGCATGTTTCGGGGTCCGCTGAGAAGAAGATTTGACCATGGAAACATTTTCAGCGATTGAGGGATTCTTGAAAGGGCTGGGAACCAATTAATATACAAAATTACGCCAATAGGGTGAACTTGAATCTCAGCTGCCAGATCCTCGCCCCGGATCAACGCCAGCGCCATGGCTTTCCCAGCAGATCCACCGCGTCGACAATCCCATCGGAGCCTGCCTGCCTGCTATCAAGGGAGATCGGGCTGTTATCTCCCAAGACAAAAAACTCCTCGTTACCCAGTTGGTGCCTTTTCAATTCCGGAGCGAGTCCCGCCGTCGGGCTCTCGGTATAGTAGATATCTCGTAAGAGGCGCAAATCTCTCAAGCGGAGTTCGAGTCCACAAGCGCCGATTGCCAGGGCAGCAGGATCCGTTTGCGGGGTGGTATGATCTCGCAGCGCCGCTGCACCCGAATGCAACTGCGGTCGTTCGTAGTCGAAGGATACTAACGGTGTGCCATCGATCGCGAACAAAAATTGTTTGTCCACGGTTGCCACCTCCAGAATACTGGGCAATTCCAGACAGTCCGCCTGCCAGGAGAACTTCTTGACGGGATGCCCATTATAAAACAGCGTTCCGCGCGGAGGATTTGTTTCCAAAGTGAGCAGGAAATTTTGTCCGTCTCCGGGCATCCGTAGCGCCAAAACGCCATCCCCTTTCGCCTCTACGGTCGCTACGAGGTAGAGGTCTGCAATGTCGTTTAGCCGCCGCGAGATGGTCTGATTGTACCCGTAATTATCCAATACGGACGCTTCCTCGATTCGCGATCCTATCCTGTAGCGATAGTGGTGGTAGCCCAACCAATCCAAGTCCTCCCACGCCCCCTGCTGTGACAAGTCGGCAGCCTGCACATTGTTTTTCTTCATCCTATTCTTTGGGCGGTATCCAAATCGGCCCTCTACAAACTCCCAACCATTGGACGGTTTCATCACACGCCAACGACGGGGTAAGGCAATATTTGTAGTCCTGTGGCGGGCATCATGAACAACCATCGCCATCTCCCTGAGCTCGGGCCAGGTTTTCTTTGCACGGATGCCATCAATGAACACATCCCCATGATGAATTTCTATGGTTTCACCCGGTAAACCGACAACGCGTTTGATACAGTATCCCGGCTGAAGTGGTGGCCCTCGAAAAAGAATGGCTTCCCATCGCCGAGGATCGCGAATATCGTAGGCCATCTTATCAATAAGCAAGCGATCTCCACGACAGATCGACAACAACTTCGTTTTGTTTTTACGATACCCACAATTAGGGCAAATGGCATGCTGAGGTCTCGGCAATACAGCAGCATCGAAAGCAAATGGAAATCCGCAATCCAAACAAGTCAGCTTCAGATGGGGTCCGTAAAATGTTTCTGCCATGGACGATCCGATGATGCGTACTGGCACGACAAGTCCCTCAAGCACCCAGGTACGTATCACGAGTACCGCCAGCAAACTACAGAGCGCGAGTTGTATTATGCGTCGCCACATAGCCGACATTCGTTACTCTGCGACGGGAAATGAATTAGTTCGTGCTACGATGTCCTGCATTCGTCAGCCAATTGGCAAATCATCCCATGGAGAATGCCACAGCGGCACCGATGGTAAGAGAACTTCCGCATGGCGACGAGCCGTGACCGTTGAAGCCGTGAGGCTTTCCGCAGCCAGGGCGGCAGAGGCATCGAGGGATCCCAATAAAAGCCGCAGCCACGTCTTTTGAGAACAGGCAAGATAATCGCCACCGACCTTGCCATCCACCAGTTTTGCGCCATCTCCCGTAATCGACAGTTGATAAGGATGCCCGTCAATTACCAACCCTATTGTGACGGGCAGTGGACAATTTCCCGAAGTCGCCCGATGCAGCAACTCCGGACCCAAGTAGTGGACCAATGTTTCGTCATGCGGGACACATACCCTAACGCTCTTACGAACGAGCGTACGATCACCTTGTGACGAGCCCCGGGCAGCCACGACGACCGCATGCAGCGGTTCAGCAAAAGAGGCGTGCAGACAAACACTACTCCAATCACGTTCGATTGCATCCGCACAAATTCGAGATAACAACTGCTCGGCCGCCGTTGGGTGCCCAGGCTCTACCACCATCTCCAGGATTTGATGGGCATGAACAACTGCATAGCCGACGATCTGGCAATCATTCGCATCCAAGCCCAAACAATCACGCCCCTCAATAGCCACCAAAATCTGATCGAACGCTTGACGACTGACCAGCCATCTCCAGTAAGCCTCGCTCCGCTCCAGAAAACCAAAACCGGACTCCGCGTTGCCTTGGTAGACACGCATCAGGGCTGGTAATTCTACTTGTCTCCAATGCCGAACACTGATCTGCCTACGACCTCCCTCGGCATGGGGCAGTAGAGCAGGATTGCCTGCGGATTCCTTAAGTACGCGAAATTCGGCCAAGATATCGCGCGGATCGGCTTCCGACATGACATGCTCTGCGCAGGAAATCCAGCGGGCAGCAGAGACCATTTCAAAATCTTCTAGATCACCCTCACCAAGAAGCGCGCCTTGCTCAGACATTGCCTGCTCGGCGGCTTGAATCAATTCTTCAGCCAGACCATAGCTACGAAATTCAGGAAGAAGACTGAAACAACCAACCCGACAAATCGTCCAGCGAGATTTTCCGAAGAACATCGTTCGCCAATGGAGTCGAACGTGTCCGATGATCTGACCACGCTGCTTCAGCAGCAATCGATCACCCGGTTCGTACCATGGTTCTTCCAGTTGGTGGCAAAACTCCTGCGTGGAAATTTTCCGCAGGCGTGTACAGAGAAAATGTTCAACCGCTGCGTGATCGCTGGCCTTTGCGGCCACAATCCGCAGCGATGCCGGGTTGGTCGCACAAAGAATTGACCGATTCGTTTCCTCAGGGGCCGTCTCCATCGGCTGGAATCCTTTCTCCACGACCTCAACGAGGCCTGCCACACCCCTTATTCTGACCCATGCACCCAGCCAGGTGTGCAAACCACAGAGAAAACAATGGGCTGCGTTCACCGAGGCAACCATCGCGACTGCAACGACCCCAGGCACACCACCAGCTCAATCTGCTTTATTCAACTTACAACCAATGTGGCAGAATGTCCAGCATGTAGTGCATTAACTGCGACTGCGGAAAAAGACAAAAGGCGTAGTCGCGAGCTGACAAAATCGCATCGGCCCGGAGTTGGGCCGTTGCTTCCTTCTGCTGAAACCGCAATT
Organism: Planctomycetota bacterium; assembly: GCA_030605285.1. The sequence goes on along the minus strand of JAUWIQ010000051.1, from coordinate 2,220 downwards.
GTTGCGACCAATCGGCCACAAACGGCTGCAGTGCCTCGTTGCTCCTGGTAATCTCCTGATGCCGAGTATTCGCATTCTCAATACTTTGCTCGGTCTGAACCCAATGGCGTTTATTTTCAACCCAGCCACGCCATTCCCGAGACCCCGTCACTCCAGAATTCCGACTCAAAAAGCGGTCTGGATTGAACTTTAAGTCACGCAACTCTCTGTTGATTGCACCTAAAGAAGATGCAGGAGCGGGTGGCCGTGCAACCTGCAATCTCAAGGTCCCGGACAACACCATATACTCCGGCGGATCGATATCAAAAAATCGGTGGATGATGGAATCGGTGACCTGATCGTATTTACCACCCCCAATTCCATGTACAAAAATATCACCGCACAGGAGCCGCACGAACATCGTCGTCATCAGAGCCCGCGTCCGGATTCGGATCCCAGATTTTGACGCATCGGCAAGCTGACTCACCGCTATATCCGCATCCCCATCCGGTGTAAGTGCAAGAGGAATCTCAAGACCCAATCCATCGGCCAACAACAACACATCGCCCTGTGGGCGGCAGAGCAGGCGGCGGCGGCATGGATTTTGTGCGTCCCAGATCCAAAAGGGCGCCTCGAGCCAACCGTTCTCCTCGACAAGATCCGAAACCGGATGTGTCGAACTACGCAGATTGTAAGTCCGTCGATACTGAGCAACCGAGGTATTGTAAATTTCATGGAGTCGCGGAAGCTGGGCAAGCAGGTGGGCAGTAAACCAACGAAAGGCCTCGGTTTCACAAAAATGGCTCTGAGGCAGTTCCAAGGTAGAGAGGCCCCACTCTCCTTCCAATTGATGTCTTGCCTGGGCAAGGCACAAACCGACACCTCGCTCCGAGCGGGCACGTTCTCGCACTCTCTGCCAGTAAACGTCAATACATGGATCCCTAACGAGCGGCTCAATCGCCGTTGCAACCCGTCTACCAAAACTATGGAAGAGACTCTCCTCCGTAATCTTCCAGTTCTCATAAGAAACGGGAACTGGAAGATGGTCCATCGCAATTTTTTTAAGTATCGGCTGCTGCGCAGAACCTGTAGGGACTTTAAGCGAGGTCGATTTTGGCACATCGGCGTCAATCAAAAGATTGATCGCAATCCCCCCCTGGGATGCGGCAAAAGCATCAATTGCAAAATTTTTGGCCCACACACCAGGATGCAACAAATCGGGCTGATGGCCCGCGAATATCAGCGGATTCGAAGACCGCCAGCGTCCAGGATCTCCCGAGAGATCCCGGTAGGAACGTGTGTACGAAAGAGCTGCCTGTAGAATCTCTTCGCGACACTGGTCGGCCAGGGCGTGAAAAGAGCGACCCTGAAAATCGTATTCCCCCAACTGCCCGCCCCGTGAGCGCAACTCTTTTTGATACTGGATGTTTCCGGACAGGATGGCACCCCACCGATCTGTCGGTGGCTGGACCAGAACCCCCTCATCGGCTACGGGCGCCTTCCAATGTCCACAACCTAACTTGCGATCAGTAACCGTCATTCGGCCGGTTCTCCGCGCAATAGGGTGGGAGAATCGGGGCCCCCGTTGCGTACGGCAGTATGGATACTTCGCTCCAACACTCGATGGTAATAGCTCAGCCGGGGCGGTCCGTCATCCAGGATGCCACCAAAAGAGCGTTTTTCCTCCAAGTAAATTAAAGGGACCGGTAGTTCCATAATCCTTAGCCCTGCGCTGGCCGCACGGACCCAAAGTTCCAAGGGCATGGCATATCCACTTTCGCTGGTCCTTAAGCTTGGCAGGCAAGCCACACGATACGATTTAAAACCACAGAACGCATCGGTTAAATTTAATTTGAATCTATGATTGATCTCCGCGGTCAATTGAAGGTTGAAGCTCCGTCGTTCTTCGGGTGGCACGCCGTCTCCATGAAAATTCTTTAAATACCGGCTCCCGGAAACAATATCGACTAACCTGCCGTCCGAAGTATCACGGCAGGCAGCCACAAACTCAGAAATTCTTTGCGGTTCGTGCTGCCCATCGCAATCAATCGTAACGAGAACATCGTAATCACCGTCGCTGGCAAACTGGAATGCGGTTCGGAGCGCTGCGCCATAACCTTGATTTTTTTGATGGGTAACAACGTGGACACGTTGGTTAAATGCCGCCAATCGCCGAGCGGTCCCATCGCTCGATCCATCGTCAACGACAAGAATGTCCTCCGCATAGCGAGACACGTTCTC
>JAUWIQ010000465.1 GCA_030605285.1 Planctomycetota bacterium | reverse complement strand
CCTGCAAACGAAGCTTCCAAAAAACAGGGCCGCAACTTCGAGAATTGCGTGGTAGTTAAAAGCGTTCTGGCGGCGAATGGCCGCTTTGCCTAGGAGCAGAGAGAGACCCACGAGAACGACTTGCACGAGTTCACGTAAATAGAGGGGGGCATGCCAGTGGGTTCCCATGACCGGCTTGCTCGGATCGAGCAGTGCCACGGAAAGCACAACGCCCAATAACAAGGGACCGCCAATCACCCAGCCTCGAACTTGCAAAGTCCGTTGCCGTGACTCATCTCGCCTCGTGTCCTGCAATGTTTCTTTTGGGTAGCTGATCATCTGGTCCCAGACCCAGTAGATGATTAATAGTGCGCAATTGACGATTAGCCATTGTTTCCAAAGAGTCAACGTCCAGAGGAAATCGACGCCACGCAAATAGCCGAGGAATAAAGGAGGATCGCCGATAGGAAGCAGACAGCCGCCGCAGTTGCAAACGACGAAAATAAAAAAAACAACGGTGTGTACGGTATGGCGACGTTCTTTGTTAGTTTCCAGCAGAGGCCGAATGAGCAACATGGCTGCCCCCGTGGTGCCGATAAAACTTGCCAGCAGGCCACCGACTGCGATGAACGCTGTGTTCGTGAGCGGGTGGGCTGCAAGGTTGCCTTCGATTCGAATGCCTCCGCTGATCGTGTAAAGGCTGAAAAGGAGGACGATGAACGGGATGTATTCGTGAAGTATGGCATTGGAAAAAACGTTCCACGATAGATTCCACTGAAACAGCTGATCGGGGACTGGCTGAATCATTGCAGAGATTGGCCAGTGTGCATGGAGCGGTTCGCCATAGCCGATCAGGTAGTAAAGAAGTGTTACCAGAGCCAGGCCCGCGGCCAGATAGAAGCGGTGCAAATTGGACTCCCACCAGTGGGCCGTGGAGGGAAAGAGGGGTAGCAGAGCGATTCCGAGTAGCAGCAGGGCAAAGGGCATTACCCAGAACAGCCCCGGGCTGGCCAGCGTGTGAGCCTGGTCCTGATCCCCAGAAGCGTGCCCGGCATCCACTTCTCCTGCTCGGTCGTGCGAAGGATCATGTGCTCGTGGCTCCTCCGCTTTCTGGCTGCCCTGCCCTGCGATCAGCGCGGTCGCTCGCTGCGGCCAGCCAAACACGCATGCCAGTACATAAAGGACGCCCAGGACCGGATGGATGCGAGAAGCGGTTTTTGGGAACCCCCGCCCAGAGAGTGGTCATGCGTCATAGCTGCTGCTACCGTCTTCTGATCCCGATGGAGTAGTCCCAAGCGTAACGGGGAGGGTTCCCTAACGCAATTGCCGCCCGCGACTGCCTTTTGGGATGAAGATTTGATAGCCTGGATGGCACCAATGATTGAAACTTGGTTGAATCCCAATCGCCGAATCCTGACAGTCGCGCTCCTACTCCCGCTTGCCATGGCCGTTTGTGGTGCCCTCCTTGTGGGGACCCGCACAGGGCCTGGCTATCGGTCAGGGGGACTTTGTCTGTTGTTATTTTCCGCTCTGCTTGGCAGTTGGTTTATCCGCAACATGTTTCTCCCCAGACTCGGATATCAGAGAGGCTCTCTACTCCTCCGCCTGGGTGGTGCTGTACCGGTTGCCGTTCCGATCCAGTGCGTGGAATGTTTCTTTCTCGGTCGCGCGAATCTAGCGCATCCCGGGATTGCAGGTCTGGAGTCCAAGGTTTCCTCCGTTATGATCCGACTCGACGAAACGGCAAAAGATTGGAAAATGCGCAAGATCAAATCGCGTTTAGGTTCATGGGAGGAAGGTTACATTGTGGTTCGGGGCACATGGTGCGAGCCAATCAATGACCAACTCGTTGCGTCACTCAACGAAAGACTTCGTCAAGCCCATCAGAAATGCGGCCAGCAGCAGTTCGTGGATTGCGGTTTGCATGAAAGGAGCGCTCAGAAATGAAGCCTCGATGGTCATCGCTTGGCCAATCGCTTGAGCTCGACGGAACCTGTCGTTTGCTGATCAGTGTTCGGGACCGGCAAGAGGCCAAGCTGGCGCTGCGAGCGGGTGTGGATCTGATCGATATCAAGGAACCGAGAGCCGGTTCCCTGGGGGCGGCATCGCCTAGCACAATTCGTGAGATCTTTTCTTGTGCTGGGGACCGGGTTCCACTGAGCGTTGCCTTGGGCGAACTGATGGACCCGCGACCGCTGGTCGGTTTGCCAGCGGGCACCTCCTGTTATGTCAAACTGGGATTGGCTGGCTGCAGCAAAGATCGCGATTGGCATCTTCATTGGCGTGAGCGGATCGAGCAATTGCCCTCGGGCGTACGACCGGTGGCGGTCGTCTATGCCGACTGGCGTGCTGCCGGCGCACCTCCTCCGGGCGAAGTACTGGAGCATGTGCAACACCTGGGGTGTCGCGCCGTTCTGGTCGATACGTTCGGAAAATCTCGTGGAAATCTGCTCATGCATTGGTCCCTTGAGCAAATCGCTGACTTTGTCACCCGCGTACACCGCTTGAGACTTCCGGCCGTGGTGGCGGGCTCGCTGCAAGCATCGCTCACGCGGGAGGTGGTTTGTCTGGGTGCCGATTGCATCGCCTTGCGTGGCGCTGCCTGTCGTGGAGGTCGCAGTGGTCCGCTCGACCAAGACCTGCTCGTGCAACTTGTGCAAAGCGTTCGCAGGGCAAGAACCAATTTTTGTACGAGCGGGGAAACAGAAAAAACATCATCGCTTAAGGCTTTAGCACAATTTTTCCGAAGAGG
>JAUWIQ010000399.1 GCA_030605285.1 Planctomycetota bacterium | reverse complement strand
GGCTGCGATTTGCGAGCAGGATCGCAAGCGGCTTACTGGGGACTGGCGCAATATTAAGGGAAATTTCGGTCCTGCGGGCGAGCAGATGGACCTTTCAGGAGTTGCCACCTACGCCGACCTCGATGCCATGCTCGACGATCCGGCGATTGACATGGTCGATATTACCCTGCCTCCGGCACTGCACGCAGAGATCGCCTGCAAAGCGCTGCGGAAAGGCAAACATGTCTTTTGTGAAAAGCCGATGGCACTCAAACTGGCCGACTGCCGCCGGATGGTCACCGCCGCACAAAAAGCGAAGCGGCAACTGTTGGTCGGCCACGTACTGCCGCTTTTGCCGGAATACGCCTGGGGCCGAAAAGTGATTGACGAGGGACCCTATGGCAAGCTGCTCGGGGGCAGTTTTCGCCGCGTGATTTCCGACCCGGCCTGGCTGAAGCATTACTGGAAGGCAGATATTGTGGGTGGGCCGATGCTCGATCTCCACATCCATGATGCACATTTTATTCGCCTGCTCTTCGGCATGCCCACTGCCGTTTCGACGACTGGAAGGTCCAGAGGGCAACTCGCCGAATACTGGACGACGCAATTCCGCTTTAAGAAAAATATGGCCGTGACGGCAACGAGTGGAACGATTGAGCAACAAGGGCGGCCCTTCGATCACGGATTTGAAATCCACCTCCAAAAGGCTACCCTGCTGTTTCAATTTGCTGTGATCGGCAATGACGCAAAGTACCTCTGCCCACCGACACTCTTGGACGATCGTGGTAAAGTGAAACCAGCCAAGATGCCCGCGGGCGATCCGATGCTCAATGCGTTTTCTGCCGAACTCAAAGCGGTGACGCAATCGATCAACAGCGGCAAAAAAAACAGCCTGCTCGGTGGCGATCTGGCCCGGGATGCAGTCGCTATCTGTCAGGCACAAACCAAAAGTCTGCTGCAGAAAAAAACCATCCCATTAAAATAAAAGCTTCTTCCCACTAGACCCTTAAAACTATACAAAAATCCGGTTCCATGAGACTCTTTTTCATCTTGCTTGCAGGTAGTCTCTCCCTCGGTTGCAACCGTGTTACCGGAGATGATGAGGGATTTATCCCCCTCTTCAACGGGAAGGATTTCTCGGGTTGGATGGGGGCAACAGATCAGTATCGGGTGAAAGACGGAGTGATCGTCCTGCCGGAAGGTCGGAGCGGCAAGCTGCTCACGGAAAAGTAATATGGTAATTTCGTTTTGAAATTCGATTTCAAGCTCACGCCCGGAGCCAACAACGGTTTGGCAATTCGCGCACCGGTAAAAGGAGATGCGGCCTACAACGGGATGGACCTGCAGATTCTCGATAACGATTCCGATCGCTGGCCCGACCTCAAGCCCTCCCAGACGCACGGTTCGATTTACGGGGTCGCGCCGGCAAAACGCGGTTTCCTCAAACCCGTGGGGCAATGGAATGAACAAGAAGTCACCTGCGACGGCCAAAATATTCGCGTAGTTCTCAACGGACATTTAATTCTTGATGCCGACTTGGACAAAGTTGCCCCCGGAGGCAAAACCACGGATGAACAAAACCACCCTGGCCTCAATAACACGCGGGGACATCTCGGTTTTTTAGGGCATGGCGACCAGGTGTCGTTTCGTAATATTCGTCTTCGCCCGCTCAATTCTGAAAGCAAGAAGCAAGGAGCACAGGAAAAAGAGTGAGTAGTACAACAACGAACGATCAACAGGAAAAAATTTCTTGCCAGGTCTTCAAGCACGCCGATGAAGCGAGCGTGGCCGTGGCTCAGCATATTCGCACTTTGGTCGAAGAGCGAGCAGCGGAAGGCAAGATGTGTGTTCTCGGCTTGGCAACCGGCAGCACACCCGTGGAAATTTATAACGAATTGGTTCGCATGCATCGCCACGAGGGATTGTCACTGGCCAACGTAGTGACATTCAATCTTGATGAATATTTCCCAATGCAGCCGAACGAACTGCAAAGTTACGTTCGCTTCATGAACGAGCACCTCTTCAATCATGTCGATATCGATCCAGCGCACGTCCACATTCCCGACGGTACGCTGGCCGAAGCGAAGGTTCATGCTGCCTGCCAGCAGTATGAGCAGGCAATCATCGATGCGGGAGGGATCGACATCCAGATTCTGGGGATCGGGCGAACTGGACACATCGGCTTCAATGAACCGGGATCGGGGAAAATAACACGGACTCGACTGATTACTCTTGACCGCATTACCCGCCGCGACGCAGCCAGTGATTTTTTTGGTGAGGAAAATGTTCCCCGCAAGGCGATCACCATGGGGGTCGGCACCATCCTTGATGCGCGTAAAGTTTTTCTGCTCGCATTTGGCGAACACAAGGCACCGATCATTGCTGAGGCTGCGGAGGGTCCAATCACCCCTTCGGTGGCCGCTAGTTTCCTTCAGCAGCTTCCGAGTGCGACTTTCATGCTCGACGAGGCTGCCGCTGAGCGGTTGACGCGCTTTAAATCGCCTTGGCGAATTGGAGGTGTACACTGGGATGAGCAACAGATTCGCAGAGCGACAATTTGGCTTGCCCAAAAATTAAAAAAGCCGATCCTGAAATTAACCGAAGAGGACTACAACGAGGAAGGCCTTCAGGATCTTCTGGCCGAACATGGGATGGCTTACGATATCAATCTGGCGGTCTTCCGCCACCTTCAGGCCACAATCACCGGATGGCCGGGTGGCAAACCGGAGGAACAGAAAAAGCCGGGCGATCGGCCACAACAGCATGACGATATTTTCCCTAAGCGCATTCTCATCTTTTCTCCACATCCGGATGATGATGTGATTTCTATGGGGGGAACCCTTATCCGCCTGGTCGAACAGGGCCACGAGGTCCATATTTCATATCAGACGTCCGGGAATATCGCCGTCTTTGACGAGGACGCCATCCGTTTCGCCGAATATGCATCAGAATTTAATCACCTTTTTGAAATTGCGCCGACGAAAACTGCGGCCTTGGAGGCCCACGTCGATGAGTTCCTGACACATAAAAAGCCGGGACAAGTCGACAGCCAGGAAATTCAAGGTATCAAAGGCCTGATTCGGCGTTCCGAAGCCCGTGC
>JAUWIQ010000234.1 GCA_030605285.1 Planctomycetota bacterium | reverse complement strand
TGGTTTTACGCTTTTTTTGTAGGAGATAATTGATTTCCTGTAAGATCCTTAAAATTTCCAGCGACTCGGGGGGCGCGTACCAATGGGAGTTTTACTTAACGGTCCGCCGGGAACGGGAAAAACACTTCTGGCTCGGGCTGTCGCTGGTGAAGCGGGCGTTCCCTTCTTTTCCATAAACGGCTCCGAATTCATTCAGATGTTTGTCGGGGTGGGCGCGGGGCGCGTTCGGGACATGTTCAAAACAGCCAAGGAAGCATCCCCGGCAATTCTCTTTATTGACGAGATCGATGCGGTAGGCCGCCATCGTGGCACAGGACTCGGGGGAGGACATGAAGAGCGGGAGCAGACATTAAACCAGATTTTAAGTGAGATGGACGGTTTTGAACAAAACGAATCGGTCATTGTGATGGCGGCGACCAATCGCCCCGATGTACTCGACCCCGCACTCCTACGCCCAGGTCGTTTTGACAGACACGTGGCAGTTGATCGGCCTACACAAAAAAGTCGCACGGCAATTTTTGGCGTTCACGTTCGCAATGTCCCACTGGCAGACGATGTCGATCTGGAAAAACTTGCCGCAGGAACGATCGGACTGACGGGGGCCGATATCCAAAATCTAGTCAACGAAGCAGCGCTGTGGGCAACACGACAGGAGAAAGACAGTGTCGCTATGGAAGATTTTGAACATGCCCGCGACAAGGTGTTGATGGGCGCCAAGCGAGAAGAAGTCCTCTCCGAAAAAGAAAAAAAATTAACGGCTTACCATGAAGCCGGACATGCACTCTTAGCATGGCTTGTACCGGGAAATGATCGGCTACACAAAGTTACGATCATTCCGCGAGGGCGGGCCCTGGGCGTCACGCAACTCTTGCCCGAAGAGGATCGCCTCAATATTAGTGAAAGCGACCTTTACGCCAGATTGATTTTTATTCTTGGCGGGCGCGCTGCAGAGAAATTGATTTACAATGAGTACAGTGCGGGTGCGGAAAATGACTTGTCCCAGGCAACCAACTTGGCCCGAAAGATGGTCGCCCACTGGGGCATGAGCGATCGACTTGGACCTGTCGCATACCATCTCAGCGAAGAACATCCGTTTTTAGGAAAAGAACTTCACGAGCAGCGGCAGTTCAGCGAACATACGGCACAATTGATTGATGAAGAAGTCGCGCAGCTGTTACACAAATCTGCAGATCAAGCACGAGACCTACTTGAACAAAATCGCGATAAATTGGTGGCGATTGCGGAGGCTCTGATTGAACGGGAAATCCTGAATGAAGACGAAACCACAGAACTCATTGGTCCATCCGTCAACAACCGATCCACTGAGGTGACTGGCCCGCCGCAATCGGCCAGCAATCCCTCGAGCGAGGATTGAAGTTGTAACTGGAGCCTTTTATCATGCTTGGTCATTACGTCGTTTTTTCACTCTACGATTCCTCGACGAATGCGACACATGCCTTGATCGCTGCCTCGCAGAAATACCTCGCAGATCATGAGGGGATTGTCTTCTTTGCAGCCGGACTCCGCACCCCCGATCTAAACCGCGATGTCAATGATCAGCAGTTTGACGTGGCGTTGCAGATCGTGTTCCTCGATCGATCCGCCCACGATGCGTATCAGGAGTCTCCAAAACATCATCAATTCATTGACGAAAACAATGAGAACTGGAAGCAAATACGCGTCTTTGATATCGACATTCCAAATGGGTCAGCAACAACTGGTTCCTAAAATCACGAAATCACCAGAATTGTTGGTGCGAATCTATCCCTGTGCATATTCAAAGTTCGCCAGCACCGATCGGTAAAGATTCCGTACATCAACATTGGCCCCGTGCAATTCTGATTTGTGGCCCGCTGGTGCTATTGGCACTCGAGGTCTCGTTGCTCTCACCGCTGGTTGAGTTTTCACTGGGATGGATGGGCTATCTGGCAAGCCCAAAACTTTTCAATGCGGTCTTTTTAGGCTGCATCCTGTTTATTCTGCTCAGTATTGATGAGCTATCAACCGCCCTGAATGTCCAGAGCTGGCAACGTCGACTCTTTTGGCTCCTCACCAACTTGCTGGCTTTTTACACGCTGCTGCGGTACACCCTGATCCTGGAAAAACACTTCACTCCGCAAGCCATCGGTTGGCAGCATGCCGCAGGATGGTTCATTTTGCTGGTGATTGTCAGTACGTCTGCATGGCGAGTATTTCTCCCAGCAAAGTCGTTTCCACAATGGTTAAAAGCTTCTTGGCAGAAGGCCATCGGCTCGGGATTGCTTGCGATCACATTTGTGGTCATCACGCCGGATATTCAGTCACTCTGGCAACCCACCTGCTCACCGACGATCACCCTCGCTTCACGGTTCATTCGCCTTTGCGGTCATGCTCCGTTGATTGGATATAACAACAATCCCGTATTAGGAATCCGGGGCCATGGTTTACCAATCACCATCACGAAGTATTGTGCAGAAATGGAATCCTTCGCAGTCTTTCTACTGCTTGCGGTCATCCTCACACTCACCTATTGGCAACGGGTCCGAAAGCTGAGGATGCTTGCAGTGATCACCGGGGGTATCGCTTTTTTAATTGTCCTTAACGCGATACGCCTTGGTTTGCTAGCTGAAATATCTGGCTCCTGGTCAAATCCCCAACTGGCAGTGGCCTTGGCGCATTCCAGGCTGGCCAGCCTAGCTTTTTGGGGTGTCTCGCTGCTGATTTTGATTGCCAGCAAACGGTGGTGGTGTCCCCCTCAATCCTCCCCCACCGTCACGACGGAAGGTTAACAGTTCCCACAAAGTGGGATCACCGGTTGTCAGGATCCGTACAAACTACGCGTTCTGGATTCAAACGTGCTGGAATCGCATAGCACTGCGTGGTCTGATCGTGAACCTGCTGCGTAGCATCACGCCAACGACATTGCATGCGGGCACTATCCTTTGGACGTCCTTTCAGCAACGGCCTTCTCGCGAAGTTTTTGCGCGTTGCGTCGAAAGACAAATAGCTTCTTATCTTTTAGTGCCGCTTCGAGGAGGGGCAGCGCCTGATCGATTTTTCCATCTTCCGCCAACACGTAGGCGAAAATATAGTTTGCGTTGGGCCCCGTTGTTCCCCCGTCCGCAGCCTGCATCATCGCCCGAGATTTCTCTTTATTTCCACTCCGAGCCAACGCATAGCACTGATTCACAAGCGATGGTATATCGGAACCTCCAGACTCTGCCAATTGCAGAGCCCGCTGCACATTGTCCTCACTTCCCTCGGCAGCTAAGGCAAGGATCAGATGATTTCGGCCAATCTGATTATCCGGCTGGGCATTGAAAATCTCTTCAAAAAGTGCAATGGCAGTATCGTAATCATGATCGTAATGCGCAACTTGACCGGCCAGGATATTGAGTCGAATATCGCCTTTATTCAGTGCCCGCGCCTGCTGGACGTAGTCTTTTGCTTTGATGAATTGGCCGTTATTCCAGAAAAAATTGGCCAATTCAACGCGCGGTTTAAAATCATCCGTATTTTTTCTCGATGCCGATTCCAGCCACTGCTGGGCCAACTCCATGTTGCCCTCTTCGATATTAAACTGGGCAATATGCATGGCGGCGGACATAATCGCTTTGTCCAGATTTTTTGCCCTCCTGAGTTGCTGATAGGCTTCGCGCCCTTTTTTGTTGCGGAATAATGTCCGCGCATAACGAACACGGGCCGAAGCATTACTCGGATCGAGTTCGACCCATTTCTGCAGGTATTGAATTGCGTTTTCCCACTCGCCAAATCTCTCGGCCAGACTCGCCAGACCGGCATTAAGACGAAGTTGCAGGCGTTTTGATCGCAGGGAATCGCCGCTAAAGGATTCGAGTAAATCATCCGCCTTTTGAAATGCCAAAGCTGCTTCGGTATTGCGGGTTTGCTGGAAAGCAAGATTACCCAACAACAGGTAGGTCTCCGGATCATCAGGATACTTTTGTGCCGCGGTATCCAGTGCATTGAACGCACGCTCAATACGGTTGTTCGCCACATACCACTCGGCCGCAATTAACTCGCTGGGTGGCAACTCGGGATATTTCCCCACAGCCTTATCAAGTTGTTCGAGTGCAGCAGTGAGATCATTCTCTCTTAACTTTTCAGCTGCCTCCCTCACGTCGCGATACTTCTTACCCCAATCCTCATATCCGACCGCGATTCCTGATTTCTTTGCATTATCACCTTCCTGCGCCCAGGCAACTCCCACAAGGAATTCAGACGCATTCAAGAAGACTGACAATGCGATATAAACGCCAAAGACGACTACCGGATATTTGCGTTGCATTGATCCTATCCCCGAGGAGTAAATCACCAAAACATCGTCAGCTATATTAAATATTCGCCCTCTAAGGATCGAGTGTCAAGCGATCCATAGAATCTAAAATCATATCTGGAAAG
>JAUWIQ010000208.1 GCA_030605285.1 Planctomycetota bacterium | reverse complement strand
CTCGTTATCGACCAACACAAGTCGACACGACCAACAAACGAAGACCGACAAACAAAACCGGCAGGACAGCGTGATTCGTTGTAACCGTCAAATCTTCGCCGTCATGAACGGGGGCGTCGAGCCGTTAGCTGTGGGTTTCGCGATACCAGCGGACAAACTCGGCAACACCCTCGGCAAGTGGGAATTGCGGCTCGTAGCCCAGCAACCGCTTGGCCTTGCTGAGATCGGCGTGCGTGACGGGCATTTCACCCGCCACCGCATCGAGATAGTCGATCTTCGCCTTCACACCCAAGGCATCTTCGAGAATTTCAATCAAGCGGCGAATCTCCACCGGATGGTTGTGGCCCAGATTGATGCACTGCCCGATTGCTTCTGGGCAAGTGCGCGTGGCGAGGACGCCATCGCAGAAGTCGGTAATGAAGGTAAAGTCGCGACGGATCGAGCCATCGCCAAACAGCGGCAGTGGTTTGCCCTCGAGAATGGCCCCTGTAAAAATGGTCATCGCCAGATCGGGCCGCAGACGAGGGCCATAAATACTAAAGGGTCGCAAGCAGACCACCGGCACGTTGTGGAGGGCATGATACGTGAGTCCCATCAGTTCAGCCGCCCGTTTGCTGGCCCCATACGGGGAGAGGGGCACCCCAATCGAGGCATCTTCTTTAAAAGGCGCCTCGGCGCCCCCACCGTAGACGGTGCTGCTGCTGGCCATCACAAATTGCTCCACCGGATGCACCCGGGCCGCCTCCAACAGACACAGCGTGCCTTCGATATTAGCCTTCTGATAAAGATGCGGTCGTTCGATGCTGGGTCGCACCCCTGCATAGGCGCCGAAGTGAAACACCTCCTGCACATCGCACTCTGCAAACAAGCGGTGCATGGCGTCCTGGTTGCAAAAGGTCTCTTCGACCATCGTCACCTGCGGATTGCTTTCAAACGCCGTAACGTTTTTGCGTTTGATCGCCGGGTCGTAGTAGTCGTTGTAGTTGTCGAGACAGACAAGTTTTTCGGACGATTCACTCAGAAACCGCTCGACCAGATGACTACCGATAAAACCGGCGCCACCGGTGATAAGAATTGCCATAAGAACTCAACGAGGGATGGTTAAAAAAATGAAATCGGAACATCCTTGATCTACAATAATTTTTATCCCTCAACAAGGGTCCGCTGTTTGCTTCCGCCGGCAAGCACTCAGACGGCCGACTGCCAAGAGGGGAATGACCCAGAAGGCTACGAATGCCTCTTTGAGATTGATTTTCGAGGAACCTTTTTTCCGCTCCACAAAAGTAAACGGGATCTCCGTGAAGCGAGCACCCCGCTGCTTCAACCGCCAAAGAAATTCTTCCTCGAAGGAGAATCCATCCGATCGAATACGTCCCCAGTCGATATCTGCAACCGCATCGGTTCGATAACAGCGATATCCGCTGCTGCAATCTTTGACATGAAGCCCCAACAACAAGCGTGCGTAAAGGTTCACCGCAGCACTCATCAACCGCCGGCCGCGCGACCAGCCACAAATTGCCCCGCCCCGCGTGTACCGGGAACCAATCACCACATCAGGAGACGGTTTCTCGGCAGAGTTTATCTCTGCAAGCAGTTCGGGCAAATAGTGCGGGGGATGGCTCAGGTCCGCATCCATGGTGATGATCCACGGGTAATCGCCCTCAACCGCGTAATGCATTGCCATCATAAGAGCAGTCCCCAATCCCTGTTTTCCTTGGCGATGGATACATTTGAGTCTCGGTTCACTCTGGGCATACTCGTCGCACCAACGGCCTGTTCCGTCCGGGGAATGGTCATCGATGACAAGAACCTCGCAGTGAGGCAGGTGGCGGAAGATTTCCGCCACCAAACTGGGCAAGCTCCCCAGCTCGTTGTAGGTGGGAATCGCTACAAGTGGTTTTCCCTGGTCTTTCGTCATTGCGCCCAAACCATCCTACCAGCGTACAATTCGATCGTTGCAATTCGATCCTTAACGCCGCGACCGCTTTTTCATCTGTCGGTAGCGATAGTTCAAAAGTACAATCACCGCGACGATCACTGCAACTCCACCAAAGGTAAGCAGCGAGTCATTCCGGTCGAGATACCGATTGATCAAAACTGAACCGTAAAACATCACGCCACAACCGAGGACGCTACCGAGACAGATTCCCAAAAAAGTCGCAATCCGCGACATGCCGAGGAGACGCCCGAAAATTGCCGCGCCTACGGCTCCGGTCGCCGCCAAAGGAAACATCACAAACAGGGTGATACCCACAAAGGTTGCCCGCCGCATCCAGGGATGCAACCCGAGCATGAACTGTCCATCTTCAGCGACTAGCAGCAGCCGCTGACCAAGATAAGGGATGCGGAACAAGAATCCGGCATGAAAAACAAGCAGCATCGCCGTCATCACGTCCATGTAGAGGACCAGTGAAAAGAGTTGGCCGGGGGTCAGAAAATCAACCGCCGTTTCCGATCCAGCTCCACCTAAAATCACAAATTTTCCGAAGAGGAAAAAAGTGACTACGCCCGTAAGCATCAGCTTACGGACAAAAAACCAGCCCATCGAGATACCAATGCCGCCCAGAAGCAAGATCGTGAGCAGGGGTGGCCCAGCCAGAGTCAACAGCCAGAGGAGGGGATGGTCCCGCTGAAATGAGGCGTAGAAATCCTCCTCGTGGTCTGCAAGATACCCGGACGAGGCATTCTGCTCGTCCTGCTGTTGTGCGGTAGATGTCATGTCCGTGGGATCGCCGAGCCACTCGCAGCCGGGAAAAACATCCTGTCGATGAAATTGGTTTCGAGTTATAATTCCCCGTTTTAGTCTCTATCGTCCCGGAGAGACAGCGTAGGCCATTAGGAATTTGGGCCTTCACGATATAAGGATAGAAATGAATGTCCATTGATCTCGCCGTGGTGCCCGTCGCCGGTCGCGGAACCCGCCTGCTGCCCCTGACCAAAAGCCAGCCCAAGGAAATGCTTGCCGTGGGCAAAGAACCCGTGGTGCAATACGTTGCCGAGGAATTGCATCGCTGCGACATCCATCGCCTCGTCTTCGTGACAGGCCCCGGGAAAGCCGCGATCGAAAATCATTTCGACATTGACGCTGAGTTGATTACGCATCTTCGCGAGACCGGCAAAGAGGAGTGTCTGCAAGATTTAGCCTTTGAACGGGAGCAACTGGAATTTTTTTATACTAGGCAGCGGAGGCAACTTGGCCTCGGCCATGCCGTTCTCTGTAGCCAACCGCTGGTCGATGGACAAAATTTTGTCGTCGCCCTGGGAGACTCCATCATCGGAGTCAATGGTCAATCACAAATCGTAAAATCAATGGTCCAGGAATTTGAATCTTCTCAAGCGGATGCGGTGATTGCCTTTGAGGAGGTTGCGCCAGCAGAAGTGGTCCATTACGGTATCGCGAAACCCCGAGGTACGATCAATGGCTTCTTTGAACTCGACGATTTGATCGAAAAGCCGTCCATCGCAGAAGCGCCCAGCTCTCTGGCCGTAGCGGCTCGCTATGTGTTCAACCAGAAAATATTTGCCTGCCTGAAAAAAACCGCGCCGGGCAAGAATGGGGAGATCCAGTTGACGGACGCAATCCGGATGTTGATTGCAGAGGGTGGCAAAGTTCTCGGTGTCCGTCTGGCTGCAAATGAAAAGCGATTTGATATCGGCTCATTCGATCGCTATTTCGAAGCCTTTTTCGAATTTGCGCTGGCCGATCCAGAATGCGGTCCCGCACTCCGGAAAGTCACCGAAAAATTGCTTGCCAACGATTCGTAAGCCGGTCGCTGAGGGTAGTACGATGGAATTGATTCGAAAAAAAGCCTACGCCCGCGCTGGACTGATGGGGAATCCCTCGGATGGCTACCACGGCAAAACGATTTCTCTGAGCCTGGGAAATCTCTGGTCCCAAGTCACGTTGTACGAGTGGGATCAGATTGAAATCATCTGGAGCCAGGAAGATCGTAGCCGCTTCGATTCGATCGAGCAGTTGGCAGACGACGTGGTGTTGCATGGCTATTATGGTGGGGTACGGTTGGTCAAAGCGACCATCAAACTGTTTGTTGATTATTGTCGGCGAGAAAACATCAAGCTGCACGATCTTAATTTTTCGGTCCGCTACGAAAGCAATATTCCGCGTCAGGTCGGACTCGCCGGTTCGAGCGCCATCATTATTGCCACCCTCCGCTGCCTGATGGATTTTTATCAGATCGAGATTCCCCTTGCCATCCAGCCATCCCTGGCTCTGGCCGTAGAGCGCGAGGAACTCGGCATCGGTGCCGGGCTCCAGGATCGGGTCTCCCAGGTTTTCCAGGGCGCAGTCTTTATGGACTTTGCCGAAGCAGAAATGACGGCCCACCAAGGATTTCCCTGCGGCGTTTACGAGCCGATCAATCCGGAGCTGTTGCCGCCCCTATATGTTGCCTACAGCACCGACCAAAGCGAGCCGACCGAGGTCGTCCATAACGATCTGCGGGCCCGTTTTGAGCGGGGCGATGCCGAAGTGATTGCCGCGATGACCCGGTTTGCGGAGTTGACCGAGTTGTTCCGCCGGGGACTCGATCAGCACGATAGGCAAGAACTCGAACGATTGATCGACGCCAATTTCGACCTCCGGCATTCCATCTGCAACATTGCCCCCGGACAATTGAAGATGGTCGAGTTGGCCCGCGAGGCAGGGGCTACCGCGAAATTCGCCGGCTCGGGTGGCGCCATCATCGGTACCTATCGAGATGCCTCGGGCTACGAACGGCTCCAGGAGCGGCTCGGCTCGATTGTCTGCCAGGTGATCCAACAGATTTATGTGCCCTCGCTCGCTTAAGGCAGTCCCGTCAGTCCTCATCGCCTTCTAGCTGGAGCGACTGCTGG
>JAUWIQ010000286.1 GCA_030605285.1 Planctomycetota bacterium | reverse complement strand
GTTTTTGGCGAAACGCTCAGGTTACCCCCCGCGACCGCCCGCCGATGCGGTCCGAACCTTTGTGGGCAATGAGTCAGGAAATGGACCGGATCTCTTTCCTGGAATCCCACTCGGAATTAGCGATTTAATGCAAATCGCGTCTTAGAGATCCACGATCGGTTGGCATCCGTATTACATAGTAACGGGGTGATTAAAACAGAGAACAGCCGTAGACGGTGATGGGGAGAATCGGTACGATCCACCCCGCCGCAGATGCGGTTTTCAGACATTTTTTTAAAGGAAAACAACGTTGTCCCTTGCTCCAATCAACCGTGACCTAACCTCGGCTGAAACAGATGTGGCCTGGCGGGCTTCCGGGGATGTGCAATCCCTCGTCGCGACAGACTCCCAAAAAGCTAACGGGCAAAAAGCTGACGGGAATTTGCCTGCGGACGGCCCTGAGGAACCCATCAGTGAACCGGCTGATTTCTTCAATCGTGCGATCATGCTGACGGCGATCATTGCGCCGTTTCTTGGTTTCCTCGCAGGGATCTATTACTGCTGGACGATTGGCTGGATGGGCTGGCCTTTCCTGGTAATGATCGTTGTGGCATGGTGCATGTCGGGAATGGGGGTTACCATCGGCTTCCACCGACTGCTGACCCATAGTTCCTTCGAAACCTATAAACCGCTCCGCGCACTCTGGATGATGATGGGAGCGTTGAGCATCGAGGGCTCGCCACTGGTCTGGTGCGCGGTCCACCGAAAACACCACCAACGGTCGGATGAACTTGGAGATCCGCATTCGCCCAATCTGCACGGCAAGGGCCTCTGGAACGCAATCCGTGGTTTTTTCTACGGTCACTGTGGTTGGCTGCTTACGACCCACTGGTCCAAACCCGACTTGAGTCGCTACGTACCCGACCTTTTGCAGGATAAGTTTCTCGTCTGGGTGGATCGCTTCTACTACCTTTGGGTTTTGACCAGCTTCGCCATGCCCGCTGGTATTGGTGTACTGATTGCCTGGTTGAGTGGAGATCCACTTTGGAAAGGCGCACTGCTGGGCATTCTCTGGGGTGGACTAGTACGCGTTTTCATGGGACATCACATCACCTGGTCGATCAATTCCGTCTGTCACATGTTTGGCAAACGCGACTACCAAACTACCGACAAGTCGACCAACAACCTTGCCTGTGCCCTGTTGGGATTCGGCGAAGGCTGGCATAACAACCACCATGCCTTTCCCACCTCCGCTCGCCACGGTTTGCGTTGGTGGGAATTCGACATCAGCTGGTTGACGATTTTAGTAATGAAAAAACTTCGCCTGGCCTGGAATGTCAAAGTTCCCAACCCGGAACTGATGGCCACCAAGCGACTTGCCTGACGCAGGGTTTGGCGGCAGCACAGCCGCCGAGAAAAAATCGGCCTCTTCTGTCACCGGACTGCAGCGTTTGCCTTGCTGGAACCCGGTGCATCCAATCGATACCCGCCTCGGCAGCGGGGTTCTGCCGACAGGCGAGACCACGGAGCCCCCTCCCATGCTCACGTTGATGGTGCATCCCATGGCGAACGCCAAACCCGGCGAGCGAGCGCACAATACGTTATACTGTCTGCTTCCCGGGTAAAGACAGGAAACCACACAACGCCCGGCGATGGAACCCGAAGGTCCGAGAGAAATCGACAACGATGAGCGAACAGTTAGCAGCGGAAACCGAAGTTTACGACCTGGTTACCCGCTTGGAGGCGAACATCTCGCAAGTGGTCCTGGGAAGGCCCGCAGCGATCCGCCTCTGTCTCGTCGCCCTCCTGGCTGGCGAGCACGTGTTGCTGGAAGACGTGCCCGGTGTGGGCAAGACACTCATTGGCAAGGCAATCGCAAAAAGTGTCAACGGAAAATTCTGCCGGATCCAGTTTACCCCCGACCTGCTGCCGGGGGATATTACCGGTACGAATGTCTATCGGCAACCGAGCGGGGAATTCGAATTCATTCCGGGGCCCGTGTTTGCCAATATCGTTCTGGCAGACGAGATCAATCGAACCACACCGCGAACGCAGAGCGCCCTGCTCGAGGCGATGAGTGACAGCCAGGTCTCGAGCGACTCGGAAACCCACATGCTGCCAAGGCCTTTTATGGTCATTGCGACCCAGAACCCTTTCGAGTTCGAAGGGACCTACCCACTCCCCGAAAGCCAACTCGATCGTTTCCTCGTTCGCATCTCGGTCGGCTATCCAAACCGCGAAGAAGAACTTCAAGTCCTCGACGATCACCGCGAGGGGGAACCCGTGGATCGACTCCAACCGGTACTCAGTTGCGAACAAATTCTCACCATGCAAAATCATACCTGCCAGGTGCGGATTACAGAACCGATTCGCCATTATCTCCTGGACCTAGTGCAGGTCACGCGGGATAGCGACGAATTACATGTGGGAGCAAGCACCCGCGGAGCATTGTGCTTATACCGAGCGGCCCAGGCCCGGGCCACGATCCATGCTCGCGATTACGTTATTCCAGACGATATCAAACAGCTTGCCGTGCCGGTGCTTGCACATCGCGTGATCACCAAGGGTTATATGCATAGCGGCCATCGAGAAGTCACCGAATTGCTGCTGAGGAGACTTGTCGATCAAGTGCCTGTTCCCAGCTAGACCAAGCCCAACCCCTGTCGCGGCTGGGCCGGTCGCTCACGAGACGGCGACCCACGAATCACCATGCTGCAACACAAAACCGTTATTTGTCGCGAGGGCCTGTTTTACCTCCTGGTACTCGCCTTCGTTGCCTTCGGCTCGATCTTGCGGGACGTCAATCTGTTGATGGTAATCGCGGGCATGATGCTGTTTCCCTTTCTGCTCAACTGGCGCGCGGCAGTGGTGAGTCTGCGGGGACTCACGGTCGAGCGCCAGTTGCCCAAATCGATCACGGCAGGCGAGCTGCTGGTGGTCTATATCGCAATTAAAAATCGGGGCGGGCGATTTTTTCGAGGCAAACGGGCCAGCGGGGCCGTAAAACTCGACGACAGCATCCGAAACGAATCGACACCGGCAACCATCCCGGCAAAAACCGTCGGGCTGATATTCTGGCGGATTGCTGCGGATCACAGCGCGCAACTCTCCTACAGCGCGCGATTGTACCAACGGGGCATTTATTGCATCGGACCTGCGCTGCTCTCACCCGGTTTTCCGCTAGGACTGATTCGTCATTCCAGGCTCTGCAAGCAGTCGGACCGTGTGATTGTTTTTCCGCGCTGTGGCAATCTGACTCCCCATTGGATCCGGATTTTTCAAGCAACAGGCAGCAGCAAGACGAGCAAGTTCGGCATGTCCGATCGTCCGCTGGGCGATTTTCACGGCTTGCGCGATTGGCGCACAGGCGACGGACGGCGCTTGATTCACTGGCGGAGTACGGCCCGACGGGGTGTGCCCGTGGTCCGACAATTCGAACAGCAGCGGCGGCAAGACCTGCATCTCCTGGTGGACCTCTGGGAGGATGGCACCGCCAGCGAAACCGCGGAGGAGATCCTTGAAAACACGCTCAGCTTCGCTGCCACGATCGTGACCGACCTTTGCCGTCGCGGCAGCGCCCATCTGCGGCTCACAATTCACGGCGGCGAGGCCACTCAGCACACGGCGGTGGCAACCATGCGGATTCTGCCGCAGTTCTTAACCCTCCTCGCCACGGCGACCCCTTGCCGTCAAGACCGTCTGACGGAATTAGTATCCGAACTACACGAACCCGCACCCGCCGCCATGTCCACGCTGATCCTCAGCCGCCGGCCGCTTGAACCCGACGAGCTGACCGCCGCCTGCGGCCGCAGCGGCGAACGTGGACTTGCCCTGAAAAGTCTCACCTGCATCCACACCGCGGGCGAAGAGCTGCAACAATTTTTCGAACCGCCAACATGAATATCGAACGCGTTTTACAAATCACGATCGCGCTGTTGGCGGCGATGGCCACCCTGCTGC
>JAUWIQ010000315.1 GCA_030605285.1 Planctomycetota bacterium | reverse complement strand
CGGGGTGCAGATGACATCGCGGCGGTGGTGTTGCGGCAGATCGACGAAGAACTTCTCCGGGATCCGTAAATCTCGTTCAGGAATCACTCGTTGAGGAAAGTGTCAATACACCCACATCAAGGATGTGGTGTAGTCGGTGCCTTCCACAATAGATTCAATCGGCATGCTGCTTTCATACCGGTTTTGCGCGCCAACCTTGAGCCGTAGGTCACGGTCTTCATCGAGAAAGATTTGCCAGTTTGCTTGCGCCTGGACCTCATACTGCCGAAAGTCACTCCACTGCGGTATGTAATCGACCGAGGTCAAGATTTTAAGCGCCGTTGTTACCTGCTGATTGATTGAAACCCCATAAAGAGAATCGGGAGAGAGATCCACTTCCTCCTGGTCGCTACCGATTTCACGCAAAACGGTTGTAACCGCTTTGAGCTTCACATGACTTGAGCGGTTTTTCAGCACGGAAAAGGCAAACCCCGTATTCGTTTCAAAGCGACCATCGAATTCTTTTGTTTGATCGTATTCGACTTTCCCGCCCAGATAGTGACTCCAACGCGTGGAATTAAAAGACCACTCGTGCATTCCATCAAGCAAGACCCGATTCGTTATATTCTCTTGGTCGTCTTGCCGCCGTTCATACTTCATATCGATTTCGAGTTTCTTGCCTTCCCAACGGTAGCGGGCCAACGTGCCGAGACGAAGCTGGTTGGCCACTTGCTCCTCGTCACCCTGATTGCGTTCAAATTCCATATCGATTT
Source organism: Planctomycetota bacterium (assembly GCA_030605285.1). The sequence goes on along the minus strand of JAUWIQ010000315.1, from coordinate 2,895 downwards.
TGAGCAACTGCCCTGGTGTCTTATAGCGGGCAACCATGCCAAGTCCTGCGCGATTGCTATCCTCGCTCGTCTCCTGCATTCCCATTTTGAAGTCAACGTTCCAAAGCGTTTCGAGAATTTTAAATTCCGTCTTGAAAATTTCCTTATTTAACTCTCCGGCAATATTTTTTTGCCCTCGCTTATCGGCCGTGGTATCCGAATTGAGAATCAAAGGCACCAGATCAATTTTTTCCTTCGTTACTTTTGTAGTTTGCGAGGACTCCGCAGATAAAATCATTGTCGGAATGATTACACTTGCCTTGGGGGGAACATGACCGGAAGTATCAGGCACAAACGCAAGTGGTTGGCAGAGCGACTCGTGCCAGTCGTTCGGTGTGGCCGGGACCGTAAGAATAATCGGGAATGATTGGTCGACCATCGGTTGGGCCGCTAGGATTTCTTGCATGCCCGCAGGGAATGACTCCACCTCTTCCGGTTCAATCACCGCGAGAGAAACCCAAAGTGGCATCGGGACCCAGGTAGTGTCCAGTTCTGTTTTTGCTAAATCATCGCCGGAAAGTACGGCGACAGGGAACATCAACGGCAGTTCGGCAACAGACCGCATCGGTGCAAAACCGAGGTAACCGGCGAGACAAACGCAGCCGCACACGAACCGAGCAAAGCGATCGGAGTAATCCATGCGAAAAAAAGAGGCCGGTGTCGAGAGGACGTTGGAGAGGAATATCTGGAGGGCGAAAAAAGTAGCAGAATGCACCATCGATCACAACACGCATTCTTCACCCTTCTGCCTCATCATCGGCTATTTTCACCGTACAAATTACACTTTCCCTTGGACCTCCCTCTACAGGGGAACACCGAAACGGTAGCGCCGAGACCTGGCTCGCGAACAGCACGCGACGTGGAACCAGTTGAATCGATGTTCTAGACCTTTCCGTAGGTGGGGCGTGCCTCCTATAATCGTACGGATGAAAGAGTTAAGCCCCGGGAGAATCTGAGCGTGGCAACGTCCAATGTGAGCAAGTCGAGCAAACTCCGTATCGGTGCGGTGCACTACCTTAACACCAAGCCCCTCATTCGAGGGCTCACCGAGTTTGCGCCGCAAGCAGATATCCGCATGGACCTGCCGAGTCGCTTAGCCGACACACTCGCTGCCCGTCGGGTGGATGTGGCGTTGATTCCTACGGTCGAACTCCTGAACCGAACGGATTATGCCATCGTTTCCGATGCCTGTATTGGCTGTCAGGGACCTGTGCTGAGTGTGAAACTCTTCAGCCGCACACCGGTCGAACAGATACGCACCCTCGCGCTTGATGAAGGTTCGCGGACCAGTATTGCGCTGGTGCAAATTTTGTTGGCTGAACAATATGGTGTGCGACCAATGCTCGAACCACTTCCGATCGGCGCATCGATCGCTGAGACCCGAACCGATGCGGTCCTGCTCATCGGCGATCGGGCAATTCATTCGCCTCCCGGAAAATTTCATGCCGTATGGGATCTCGGCGATCGTTGGGCACGCTGGACTGGACTTCCGTTCGTCTTTGCCGTCTGGGCGGCCTATCGAAATACCCCTCTTGGCGATATTGCCACAGCCCTTTCAGCCGCTCGTGATCGCGGACTGAAGGAACTCAACATGATCGCCGAAGAGGAAGCGGCAAGCCGCGGTCTGACACAACCCCAATGCCTCGATTATCTGGCTAAAAATCTTAATTTCATTCTTGGACCGCGCGAGCGACAAGGGCTCGAACTCTTTGAATCGCTGTGCCGTAAATGGGAACTCCTTACGGCACCACCGGAAAACCTATCGGTAGAAAAAGTGTCGTGAAAAGTGTCGTGAGTGGATCGATTGAAGAAATTCTAGAAAAACGGACCGGCACCGCTGTGGGTGATCCGAGCGGACGACTCACACCCGAAGAGGGGCTGGCGCTGCTTGAAAGTCGCGACCTCGCGGCGATTGGACGCGCCGCGGACCGTTTCACACGCCGTTTGCATCCGGAAAACTATCGCACTTACAACATCGACCGAAACATCAATTACACGAATATCTGTAGCGCAGTCTGCGATTTCTGCGCGTTCTATCGAACTCCCCAAGATCCCGAAGGATACATTCTTGATCGCGACGTGCTGCTAGAAAAAATCGCGGAACTTGTGACTGCCGGGGGCGATCAGATCCTGCTACAGGGAGGCATGCATCCGCGACTCAAGCTCGACTGGTACGAAGAACTACTGCGCGACATCAAACAGCACTATCCGCAGGTCAACATCCACGGCTTCAGCCCGCCCGAAATTCACGCCTTTACCAAGGTCAACCAATTGCCGCTACGGACGGTGCTCGAACGACTTCAGGCTGCCGGATTGGGCAGTCTGCCCGGGGGAGGCGCTGAAATTCTAGTCGACCGCGTGCGCGAGGAGATTACGCGAGGCAAAGTTCTGACCGATGATTGGTTGAACGTCATGCGCGTTTGGCACCAACTTGGTGGTCGGAGTACGGCAACGATGATGTTTGGCCACGTCGAAACGCTTGCCGAAAGAATCGAACATCTTGAGCGGGTCCGCGATTTACAGGATGAAACTGGAGGCTTTACGGCATTTATCTGCTGGACATTCCAGCCCGAGCATACCGATCTTGCCCAGCTGCCACGGCACGGTGGTCACGCTTACCTGCACACGCAAGCGGTCAGGCGCTTGTATCTGGATAATATCCCCAACATCCAGTCGAGTTGGGTGACACAGGGCATGAAAATAGGCCAACTTGCTCTGCTTTACGGAGCCAATGATATGGGAAGTTTGATGCTCGAAGAGAATGTGGTGGCTGAAGCGGGAACAGTGCACCATCTTACGCTTGATGAAATTCGTCACTGTATTGCCGACCTTGGCTACCAACCGCGTCAGCGGAAT
>JAUWIQ010000265.1 GCA_030605285.1 Planctomycetota bacterium | reverse complement strand
TACGGGCATTTGTGAGGGGCACGCGGTAGCGTTTGCGGCGGGCCAAGCCAAGGCCGGCCTGCGGCCGATTGTCGATATTTACAGTACCTTCCTGCAACGGGGATACGATCAAATTTTCCAGGAAGTCGCGTTGCAGAATCTCCCCGTGACATTCATGCTCGACCGGGCCGGGTTGACGGGCCCGGATGGTCCCACCCACCACGGGGTGTTCGACCTCGGGTTCCTCCGCGTGTTTCCCAATCTGACCGTGATGGCACCCGGAGATGGTCACGATCTGGCAGCCATGCTCGATTTTGCCCTCGATCATGATGGCCCGGTCTCAATACGTTATCCCAAGGCGGCTGCAGAGTATGTCCGCCCCCATGGGGATCTCCAGCAGCGTGCGGCCATGGCATGGGGGCAAGCGGAAGTTTTTCATTGGGGTGAAGACGGGATGATCCTCTGCCTGGGGACCCAGTTGACCGCCGCGTGCGAGGCGGCAGAGCAACTGCGGAAATCGGGTTTGGACGTGGGTGTGGTCAATGCCCGCTTTGCCAAGCCGTTGGATGAGCAGGTCGTACTGCGGTGTGCCCGCGAGTCAGGATTTTTGGTAACGGTCGAAGAGGCGGCGCTGATGGGCGGCTTTGGAAGCGCCGTTCTCGAGTGTCTCAATGAGGCGGGTTTGTCCGCTGCCCATACGGCAAGGCTCGGTATTTCGGATGCGTTTGTTGAACATGGAGGCCGTGAGGAATTGCTTGCAAGCCAGGGGCTCGATGCGGCTGGTATTGTGACCGCCTGTCGCGATTTAGCGGAGCGGTGTGGTGCGGGCCACAGCAAGATCGCACAGCAGGCAAGCTAGGTGATCGGATTGAGAAGATCCAGTGCGTTTGGTTCTTTTTGCGACCACGATGTACTCCCGACCGTGAAAGTCGTTGTCGGTTGGCTGACGTCTGTTTTCTGGGCCGATTGAACGTGGTGATGGGAAGTCATGGTAAAGCCATCGGGGAATCTCCCAAAAATACTGTTACTCGGCGACGATGAAAATCAACAAGTTCATAAGGTCGCTGCGCGATTAAAACCGCAGATCGAACAGTTTGCCGAGGTGGTGCTCTGCGATTTTGAACAGGTGGAAGATCTTTCAGGTGTGGATGCGGATTTGGCCGTTGTCCTGGGGGGAGATGGTTCGATCCTGAGGGCTGCCCACCAGATGGGTTACCGGCAAATTCCCGTACTCGGTGTGAATCTCGGTCGCCTCGGTTTTCTGGCGGATCTTTCCCTGGAAGAATTTCCGGAAGTGCTGGTGGATATCTGCGCCGGCAAGTTCGCCAGTATCGATCATTTGATGCTCAATTGCGAGGTTTTTCGGAGTGGGGAGGTCGTGAATCAATCGCTCGGGCTGAATGAGGCCGCGGTGATGACAGGTGCCCCGTTCGCGATTCTTGATGTCGATCTTTACGTGGACCAGGAGTTTATGACAACTTACAGTTGCGATGGTTTGATCATTAGTACTCCGATTGGCTCGACGGCCCACAGTCTCTCCGCGGGCGGGCCCATTTTGCGCAAGGATGTCCAGGCTTTTGTGATTACACCCGTTGCGGCCCACACGCTCACCGTGCGGCCTGTCGTAGATACCGCGGACCGTATCTATGAACTGCGCGTGACCAGTCCCCACCCTGGAACCTCGTTGGTTGTGGACGGGGAGTTAATTTGTCCGCTCGAGGCGGGGGATCGAGTTCGTGTGGCCCGTTCGGAAGCAAAGTTCCAGTTGATTCAGGTACCCGGACAGTCTTATTATCAAACACTGCGGAAGAAGCTGGGCTGGGGGGGTCGACTGCAATCCAGAAAAAGCGATTAAGAACTTGCGTTTAGCGGAGTTTGGAAGACTTCCCTATGATATTTGAAAGGATGCATATCTTGCCGCAGAAGTTCATTTTTGCCTGTTCGTTTTGGATTGGTTTGACGGTCGCTATCGTGGCGGATGCCGAAGCTGTCGCCCAGAAGAAATCGGTCGACAATTCCAAAGTCGCCGATTCTACGACTGCAAGCGGGGAGTACCTCCTCCGCTATCGTTTTGATTCGGGTGAAGTGATACGGACCAAGGTTGTCCATCAGGCGTCGGTTCGCACCACCATTGAGGTGTCCAGCCAGACGGCGAAGACGATCAGTGTTTCCGTCAAGGCCTGGCGGATTCTCGACATCGACGAGCAAGGTCAGATAACGTTCGAGCATTCGGTCGACTATGTCGATATGAAGAACGATATTACGGGGCGCGAAACCATGGTTTATGACAGCCGGATAGACGAAGAGCCGCCACCCGGATTTGAGGACGTCTCCAAGCGCGTGAAGATTCCATTAACACGCGTTGTAATGGCTGCTTCGGGACGGGTCATTCGGCGAGAGGAACTGGCTGCCGGTTCGACCTCGGTAAGCCAACTCACGCTGCCGCTCCCTGAGCAAAAGGTCTCGATCGGTCAAACCTGGATGTTTCCCGATGACGTTTTGTTGCAGTTGCAGGATGGCACCTCCCGCAAGATCAAGTGTCGCCAGCGATTTGAACTGCTTGGAGTCGACGGTCAGATCGCTCGTATTGGAGTGACGACGCAAATTTTGACTCCGATCAAGGATTTTCCTGAAATCCAGGCGAAGTTGATCCAGCGTGAGTCGGATGGAACCATCCAATTCGACATCGAGGCGGGTCGGGTGGTCTCCCAGCGCATTGATCTCGATCGCCGGGTTACCGGATACCCCAATGCCAAGAGTACCATGCATTATCGCACGCGGTTTACCGAAACACTGCTCAACGACGGGGAGCGGACGGCCGAGCGGTCAACGGAGAAAGAGTTCGAGTAAGAATTGACCGCACAGTTGCTACGGGCGCCGAGGCTTATAGCGATTTTTCCGCTTTTTTCCCCACTGGGCGATTGATCAAGCGGATCCTGCCGAAGATCTCTGCTGTACCAGCAAACCGCCGTGGGTAAGTTGGTTCGCCTGATCCTAGAGTTTGCTAAGTCGTGTGCAAAAAACGCCGATGTACGAAAAAGGAAGAGTCGGCAAAAACGAGAGCACACAAGCCCTCTCAGGGCATGTCGGGTGGGACCATGCGAAGATTAATGATCGGTTTCCTGTTTCTTGGTTTGTTTGTTGTCGTCTGCGCGATGCTAACGCCCCACGAAGGAAATGCTTTTCAGTCGCTATGGGACAGGGTCTGCCACCTTACGGCAAAGCTTGCACCCCAGGGGGACGCAGCGAAAGTTTGGCCGGCGGCGTCGATCGGCAATGCCACTCCGGAAACCACCGGCCCGCTCGGGATGGGTGCGGGCGTTGAACTCGCACCGGTGGTGCCGATCGAGCAGGCTCTCAACTTTGCGGTCTCGATACCTCAGATATTGGGAAGTTGGCCCCAGGTCTCCACCGGGATCGTGCATAACAACAACCTGTTTGGTTATCGAGTCCCCCTCGTCACCGGGATGGCGGAGCATGATATTACCGGCTCCCTGACATACTTCTTTGGCCCCGGCAAGATCTTACGGCGAATTCAATTTGAAGGAGATACCGGAGATGCCCGGAGACTCATTGCTTGGTTGACCAATGAATTCCGTTTGGCCCCTGATTTGACTGAATCGCGGGGCACCTTCCTCTACCGGACGACAAGTGAAAGCCCCGTGATGGGTGAATTGCGAGTCTATCCCCGGACGATCATCCAGGCCAGCCTGCCCCATCGGCGTTTTGAAATCTCGTTGATGCTCAATCGGCCTCAGGCAACTTCTGCTGCGCTTTAAGAGGATTGGGCAAGTGGACTGATCCCTGCTTCCCCCTTTCGCTATGGTGGAGGGAATGCTGCCTCAGGATCGCTCCAAGCTGAGAATTGACCCCGTGTCGGAGCCGGACATCGAGCAGGCGCTGGCCTCTCTGCAGGCCTGTCCCAGCGCTTACGGGCAGTCCGGGCGGGATTTGTACCTGCTGCAAGCGACCCGTTTCGAAGAGCGTCTTGGTTTGCTCGGAATCGACTTCGTTCCAGGGCGAACGGCATCGTTGATCGGTCCCCAGATCGATTCGACGGCCACCCTCCCCGAGCAAATTTCGAGGGGGCTCTTAGGGCAGGCCAATTGCCTTTTGCAGCGCTGCAAGGTC
>JAUWIQ010000177.1 GCA_030605285.1 Planctomycetota bacterium | reverse complement strand
GTCGAGTCTGCCAGTGAGCGGCGAAGTTGCCAGCACGATATGGTTGGTACCGGCCGACGCGCGCGGACTCTCGCGCCAAGGCCCGGGTACGGCTTGGGGCCGGCGAGGCCATGATTCCACGCCGGTGATCGCCGAGGGGGTTATCGTCAGCGAGAGCGCTCGATTGGGGCAAGACGGCGAAGGCTTTGATATTATGATGGGAATTGTTCTTCCCTATTTCCAAGTCATGAACGCCGCCTGTTCGATCGGCCTAATGGAAGGTGCGATTCAACACGTTTGTGCGCATGCTTCCGGCACTCGGTATGAACATATCAAATCATCGCTGGCCGATCTTCCTACCATTCGGAACTACATCGCCCGCATGCGGGTGAAAGCAGATGCGGCTCGAACACTGTGGCTCGATACCATCACCGCCATCGTTGAGGGACGAGAGGACACCATGCTACGGATACTGGAATGCAAAGCCGCCGCTGGAGAAGCCGCGACCGAGGTCCTGGATCTGGCCATGCGCGTCTGCGGAGGTGCTGCATTCCGACAAGACGTGGCGGTGGAACGCTATTTCCGTGATACCCGCGCGGCGACGGTGATGGCACCTACGACCGATGTTCTTTACGACTTTATTGGCAAAGCGTGTTGCGGTATGGACCTGTTCTAAAAGGAGACACCGATGAAAAAGCGATTGATGTTGGGTGCCGTTGCTTACTGCCCCAATGTTGTCACCATCTGGGAAGGATTCAAAGTCTGGTTCGCAAAAAATGATCTCGACTTCGACATGATCCTTTATTCCAACTACGAGGCGCAGGTGGAGGGTCAGTTTGCGGGACACGTCGACATCGCCTGGAATTCCCCCTTGGCCTGGGTGCAGGTCGAGCGCGTGGCGAGGCAACGTGGCATGTGCGCCGAAGCGATCGCAATGCGCGACACCGATCAAGATCTCACCAGTGTGATTGTGGTACGAGAAGACTCTGGCATTCACTCGCTCGAAGACCTGAAAGGAAAAACCGTAGGTGTGGGAGCCAAGGATTCGCCTCAAGCGACCTTAATCCCACTCAACCATTTGGCGGGGGCTGGTCTTCAAAGCAATCAGGATTTCAAAGTTCTTCCATTCGATCGCCTAGTGGGCAAGCACGGCGACCACATCGGCGGTGAGCGCGATGCGGCGACGGCACTGATGCAGGGTGAAGCAGATGCCGCCTGCATGATCGACGGCAATTACCAACTGTTCGAGCAGGAGGGCACGATTCCGCCCGGAAAGACCAGGATACTTGTTCGAACTGATCCTTACGATCACTGCTGCTTTACGGTACTCGAAGATGCTCCGAAGGAGACGGTAAACCGGTTCGTCGAGCTGCTCTTGAGTATGTCGTATGACGACCCCGAAGTCCGTCCGCTGTTTGATCTTGAAAATCTTAAAGCGTGGCGGCGGGGCCGAACCGAGGGATTCTCGCAACTCAACGAAGCGGTAGATCGCTTTGATTATTTGGGGGACTTTCTGGATCAGATGAAATCATAAGCCCACTATTCCCCACCTGAGGCACGCCCCCAGTCTTTCTCTCCGCTCAAGTGAAACGCGGTTTTCCCGTCCAATCCGCGCGTGAGGATACTCACCGTTGCACTTTCACCACGATGCCTCTAGTATCAACCGCAGTTGGTTTTGATTCAGCAAACTCCTGGGGCTATCGCATGAAGAGCTTCGCCGTTCTCAGTGGGCTTCTTACCCTCCTGGCTCTCTCAGGTACCTCGCACGCGCAATCCACCGGTGTCGAGTACGTCAATCGTGGCAAGGGAGCCTACGCGACCAAATATTACCTGGATCGGAAAGGGATGGTGCAACACGTTGTCCTGATTGGCAACGGTACGAGCAGCAGTCGTGGCGATAGCAATATCAAGTATGGCAAACAGAATTGGCGTGGTCCGACCAGTTTGTCCGTACAGCATGGCAATTCTACCTACCGCATGGACTCCTTGGGAAATTTTATGGGGGGATCCAAACGGATTGGCAACCGAACCTATAGCGTCAAGGCGAATGGCAAGACTGGCTCCTACTCCACCCGAGTCGGCAACACGGTCTATCACCGAAACCCAGACGGGGCTGTTAAGAGCAAGGTCATTTACTGGGGCAAAGGCAAGTAGCTCTCTTGCTCGATGATTGTAAGCGTCCCGCTGTTTTGCAGCACGCTTCAAGCGGTGTCGCGAGGACACTTCTCGTATCGGCATCGACTGCCGCACGTCAAAGGGCGTTGTTTCTGACCTCTGGTCTTGCCGGATGTGAGGCGGCTCCTAAAGTACCCCGGATAGCACCTGCAAAACGGTTACAAGGGGACTCGATGGGCCACTATGCCATTGCTGGAGGTAGTCGCGGTATCGGGCTTGCAATCAGCAAAAAACTTGGCGCCCAAGGGCACACCGTCCTTGTCCTGTCGCGCGAACCGGGAGAGATAGCATCGATCGAAGGCGTGCAGCATATGGTGTATGACTTTGTGGGCCGCGATGAAATTCCCTCCGCCACGCTCCCGAGACCACTGGATGGCATCGTGTATTGCCCCGGATCGATCGACCTTGCTCCAGTGCATCGTTTAAAACCGGAAGCGATGCGCGCTGCGTTTGAAATCAATTGCGTGAGTGCGATCCGATTTCTGCAGGCCGCCCTGCCAGGACTTCAAGCTTCGACTGCAAGAACGGCGAGCGTTGTTTTTTTAAGTACCGTAGCGGTCGCCCGTGGCCTTGCGATGCATACTGCAATCGCTGCGGCGAAAGGTGCTTTGGAAGCAGTGGCCCGTACCCTGGCCGCAGAGTTAGCACCGAAAATCCGGGTCAATTGCGTCGCGCCCGCACTCACGGAAACGGATCTCTCAGCACGTTTTTTTTCGACCGATGCGAAACGAACGGCAATGAATGCGATGTACCCGCTGGAACGCACCGGTACTCCCGACGATGTTGCCGAGGCAGTGACCATGCTTCTTTTGCCCAGCAGCGACTGGATCACAGGGCAAACGCTCGGTGTAGATGGAGGAATGGCCTGCGTGCAAAAATAATCTTGTTTCTGCAATATCGATCTTGTCGTTGCGGGTTGCCGCTCGACCGAAGCGATTTGCCACGTACTTGGGGCATTTGCTTGAATTACCTTTGATTTGAGTTAGACTGCGGTCTTCTATTTCCCTGTCTATCCAGTTCACCGGCATCAATCTTCAAGAGATAACGTTTTTCGATGTCTACTCGTCCACGTATCTTGGCCTTCGCCGGAAGCAATCGCACCGATAGTTGGAATCAACGTGTCCTGGCGATTGCTGCCGATGCCGCTGCAGCAGCAGGCGCGGATGTGACCCTAATCCAACTTCGCGACTATCCACTGCCACTGTTCGATCAAGACATGGAACAGGCAGAGGGACATAGTGAAAACGCGATTGCGCTCAAAAAACTATTCGTGGAGCATGATGGTTTGCTTTTGGCATGTCCCGAATACAACAGTTCGATCACACCCATACTAAAAAATACGATCGATTGGGTTTCGCGTCCCGTGGGAGATGAACCGCCGTTGGTCGCATTTAGCGGAAAAATTGCGTCCCTCGTCAGTGCATCGCCCGGTGGTCTTGGAGGGCATCGCGGACTGGTACACGTGCGGGCAATTCTCAGTAGCATCGGTGTCTTGGTCCTCCCGCAGCAGGCAAGTATTCCGCGTGTCCATCAGGTTTTTGATGAACATGGTAAAATGACCCAACCGCACCATCAAGAGAACCTTATGCAAATCGGCCGCCAACTCGCTGAGGCCACCGCGCGGTTTATGGACTGAGACAAGCAGAGTTCACTCCGGCAGCCGCCAAGCGGTCCTGCCTGCTTAAGAGGAATTATCCTGCCCTAAACTGCCACCGGACATGCTATCGCCCTCTCTATCTTCACAATCTTAGGAAGAATAGGGGGACTGTATCGCGCACTGCGGCCGTCCCTGAAGACGCTGTTCTTGGAGGGCCGATGAACAGATCATTCCGATCTCATCTCGATTTACGACCATTTCCATCTCCTTCGACCGGGAGCATTGCGTGGACCAGACTGCGCCCCAGGCCCGCAGCGAACGATCCTTTGATCGTATTCGCCGTCAGCGATTGTCTGTTGCGCGGTGGAAACTTGGCCTGCTTCTTGGCATCCTCCTGATGCCATGCCTGGTCCATGCCGCTGAGACTCGACGCACCGCGTTGGTCCGCGCGGTCGAAGAGGCCCGCGATGCAATCGTGAATATCCGGGGCCAAAAACTGGTTCCCGCACGAACGGTCGACCGCAGCGACGGAACGCGGCGCGTCAACGGAATGGGAACGGGAGTCATTCTCGACCGTCGCGGCTATATCGTCACAAACTTTCACGTGATCGACGGCGTCTCGACCATTAATGTCACACTTTCAGATGGAACGCATGCGGTTGCGACACCGATTTCCCACGATCCGAAAACCGATTTGGCCATTATCAAAATCGATCCGGGGACTCGATCGCTGCCCACCATTCAGCTGGGCACCTCCCGCGATTTGATGCCTGGCGAGACGGTGATCGCCGTCGGCAATGCCTACGGTTATGAGCACACGGTAACGCGAGGCATCATTAGTGCACTGCACCGTACAGTTCAGGTCAGCGATGTGCAGTATTACCATGACCTGATTCAAACCGATGCCAGCATCAATCCCGGAAATTCCGGTGGCCCGCTTCTGAACATTGATGGCGAATTGATCGGAATCAACGTCGCCGTCCGGGTCGGTGCCCAGGGAATTGGTTTTGCCCTGCCGGTCGATAAGGTTCTTGCGATTGCAACCGAATTATGCAGTGTGCGTCGTCTTGAAAATCGTAGCCACGGCATCACCTTCACTTCGGTCCAAGATCGCGACAAAGGCCTGCTTGTGTCGAGTGTCGAGGCGGGTAGTCCCGCGCAACGGGCGGGCCTCAAACCGGGAGATCGCATTGAAAGCGTGGGAACAGCGACTCTGCACTGGCCGCTCGAACTGGAACTCGCCCTTCTCGGTCGGCAGGGTGGTCGCGATATTCCACTCTCCGTGCTCCGCGACGGGCAGGTTCTCGATCTCGATTTGATCCTTTCTGCAAATGCACCGAAGGTGGCCAAAGAAGGAGATCGTGCCTGGAACCAGTTGGGCTTGCGCCTCCAACCACTCTCTGCAACCGAAATCCGGGACACGAAAAGTAAATATCGTGGTGGACTGGCGGTGATGGCAGTCCGGCCGGGAAGTCCCGCCGAATCGCAGGGCATCCACCGCGGTGATGTACTGGTGGGCATGCACGTCTGGGAAACGGTCTCTTTGGATAATGTGACTTACGTC
>JAUWIQ010000466.1 GCA_030605285.1 Planctomycetota bacterium | reverse complement strand
CGGCACGCAGGTCACGATTCGCGTGGACGCTGGCAAGCTCCTCACGGCCAGCGTGGTGCCGCTACCGTTTTACGATCCAGACGCCTTGCGGCAAAGATTGCCAGACTAAAGAAAGCCCCAGATGCCCGAGACAATCCGTCAGAGCCCGCTTCCCGATCTGCTGCCGCCCGCGCCGCGGTGCGGGGGTGCGGTCCAGGCCGAGCGACTGCGGAGAGTCGGGCTCTGCGATGTCAGCCTGCTGGAAAAGCTGGGTCTCAAGGGTCCGGATGCCGCCACGTGGCTCGGCGCCCAGGGGCTCGCGGTCCCGGCAGAGGTTTATGCAAGCGGGTCACTGGAAGCGGGCGGTCTGGTCGTACGACTCGGCGTGGATGAATTTCTGCTCGAGGCCGGTTCACTGGATCGATCGCTTACGTCGCTCCGCGACGCGTTGCCGGTAGACAGTGCGCAGTTGGTGCCGGTCGTGCGTGAGGATGCCACGCTTTTGCTTTGTGGTCCGCGCGCGTTGGACCTACTGGCCCAATGTTGCGGCCACGATTTTTCCAAAAGCCCCTCGGCCCGGCTCGTTTATACTGGCATGGCAGGCGTGAGTTGCGGCATCCTGCCGCAACAGGTCGGCGGCAATCCGGTCTACCGCATCTGGTTCGATCCGAGCTATGCGATCTACCTCTGGGAGACCTTGGTGGGAATTGCTGACGGCTTGGGGGGCGGCTCAGTCGATGCTGGGGCGATTTTTGCGGAATCCCGCTAGCCGATGATCGACTACCGAAGCCCGCTTGGGCAGCAGACGGATCCTAGTCGCGATTACAGACATCTTCCGACTTGAATGTTGCGCGGCGCTTCTTACTCGCCTGTCGTTTTCGCTTCTTGCGAGTCAACGCTGACAGTTTATTCATCATACTATCGCCCCAGACTTTGAGTCGATTTGGACTGGTGTGCGATCGGTTCATTGGAAAATTACTCGTCTGACGGTTCGAAAATGGATGCCGCGAATTCCGAAATAGGAAAAAAATTATATCTCCATGGGCTACCTCGGGCCAGCCAATCCTTCCCCCAGGGCTGTCTTGCCAAGGCGGTCAATATATTTTTTCAACAGCTCCTTGGCATCCGCATCCGCCAGTCCGTGCGCGTCGAAGTGGAGGGCAATCTGCATCCTGTCTGCATACGTAAACGTTCCAAAGGCAGCAAGGGTGTAGGGACGAATCGGTGGTAAAAAATCAAACCGCTCCAAAGTCATTTCAGCGGCTACGAGCTTGCCGTCGCGTCGTGGCAGCGGTACTTCGAGTAGCGGTCGGCCGAGATTGCTCAAGACGGCGGTGGCGTGGCAGACTTGTTTTTTCGACATGCGACGTAGTCGTGCAATCGCGCCGGGAAACGAACGCCTGAACCGCAGTGCCAGCGGAAATATAAGCCCGAGCCGTTTCTGTTTTATCAGGTCCATCTCCTGGTTGATCCCATCCAGCAAGGCGGGGCCATCGTCGAATGCATGGGGTTGCCGATCGAGAAAAATCATGCTGACTGCATTGGCTGCGGACAACAGTTCGTTGTCGTGACTGCGTAAATTGATTGGTATCAACAGCCGTAGCCATTCGCAGATGTCACCAAGCTGCCTTTGCGTACGAAAATTTCCGAGTGCCAGAAACAGATCTCGGACAAGCAGGTCATTTACGGTTGTCCCAGCCTCGCGGGCAGCGGCCACGAGTCCAGCAGTCTCAGATTTTGAAAACCGGTGTGCGTGCATAGCCGGAAAACCACGAGACAACGGGGCGTTGACCGTTTCGAAATCGACCGGCTGAATCGGCACAGGCTGGCGCATCAGAAACTGTCGCACTCCTAACAGCCCAACCGCTTGTTTGTGCAGCGTCCGCAGCAACTTGCCCCGTGTCATGCCAAATCGACTGCGATCCAGCAACCGGCGATTGTCGATGGAGCGGAAGGAATTTGACCCGTTATCACCGGCGACTACAGCGGCGTACGCGACGAGTAAGTCCTCGAGGAACCGCAGTGCCCCGATCGCATCGCAGCACGAGTGATGGAACTGCAAGACGAACTCGGTCTCCTGGTTCAGGCGCCGGGCCGAGATTCGCAGGCCAGGCTCAGTATAGAGATCGATATGGGTCGCCCGCATGGGGCCGTCGCCGGACACCCAGGTGACATTGATCGTTTCTTGCCGGTCATGCGACCACTTTAATTGATTTCTTTTTAGTTCCTCGATGGTGGCCGACAGCAGTGGGTGACGCTGCAGGACCAGTGGCAGTGCGATGCCAAGTGCTGCGGGATCGCACGGGCCCGAAAATGTGAGCTTCAAAAAGAAACTCATCGGATGCGTCGGCCGATCATCAATCAGCATGTATTCTTCAAACGGTGCCAGCGGCAGTGGAAACATCATACGATTGTCCCGCACCAATATTCTCAGTGGCAGTTAGCTGTCGATCGGCCCACGGACAATCGGATCTCTCCACCGTGAGCGATCACATCGGCGAGGGTCTCAAAAAAATCGATGCTTCAATTGCAGTTATTATTAGAGCAGGAATTAAGTGGATTTCCGAGATCTCGAACGAGTTGGAACGCTTGCTCTTCGGAAAATCCTTTTTTAATCAAGGCATCGTAGTAGTTCTTCTGGAAAGTAGCGATTTTCTCACCGGTCTGTGGCAGGGCGAGAAAATTAAGATACGTCTCGACCGTCTTGGTTAGTACAGGCTGCATCGATTCAAAAAGTTG
>JAUWIQ010000390.1 GCA_030605285.1 Planctomycetota bacterium | reverse complement strand
TCTTTACAAATATGTGTGTTGCCACCACTGTGAGAATGGCAGGCAATATGGGATTCGACACTTATTTGGTCACCGATGCCTGCGCCTGCACCAATCGCATTGGACCGGACGGAACCGATTACGATGCAGAACTGGTGCATGCGATGACAATTGCCAATCTGCATGGCGAGTTCTGCACCGGCATTACAAGCAAAGCAGCTCTCGAATTGCTCCAGGCCGATGCTACGCAGCTTGAACGGGTGCAGGGAAATGAATAATTTCGGCACTGCGGATATGGTTTCCCCACTCCGCCGGGTTCTCGTAAAAAACCCGACTGCGGCAATGGCCACAGCCGATCCAAAAATCTGGCACTACAGTGCGCCCCTTTCCCAGGACCTACTTCATCGCGACCATGCCGCCCTGATAGCAATTCTAGAAAATTATGGTGCAGAAGTTCTCTACCTCGAACAAGATTCACTCGAACTTGCAGATGCGGTATTCACACACGATGTTTCCCTTGTGACCCCGCATGGCGCGGTGATTTGTCGCATGGGAAAAACGCTACGACGGGGTGAACAGGAATGGCATCAGAATTTTTATACTCAGCAGCAAGTCCCCATCCTGGGAACGATTCAAGCACCCGGAACTGTCGAAGCGGGAGATTGCGTTTGGCTCGATGCAAAGACGCTTCTGGTCGGACTGGGTTTTCGTACCAATCAGTCGGGTATGGCTCAATTGCAGGAAATACTCGGCCCGCACGAAGTCGACATCCACAGCTTCGATCTGCCGGTTTATCACGGAGAGTCCGCCTGCCTGCATCTAATGTCGATCCTGAGCATGCTGGATCATAATCTCGCATTAATATGCCAGTCGATGCTACCGGTTCGGCTACTGAACCTTTTTGTCGCCCGCAAAATTGAATGCGTGCCTGCCTGTGAAGAAGAATTCCAGAGCAGTGGAACGCTCAGCACCAACGTATTGGCCCTCGGCCCTCGGCAATGTGTGGTTGTGGATGGATTTCCAGAAACGCACCATCGCTTGCGAGAAGCGGGGTGCAGCCTTTATCCCTTCTCGGGCGACGAACTCTGCCTCAAGGCGGAAGGTGGTCCTACCTGCCTCACCCGCCCAGTGCTAAGAAACGCGTAACGTCTTTGCCAAAGTCTGCTGCACTCGTCGCGTATTGCAGAGAAAAACCCCAAAACGTAACGCGCAGCGATTAAAACAAGGTGTATATGAAAGGGGCCGCTGCAGTACCGCCGAGCATCACAAGTATCCCGACCAGCAAAAGAACGACCACGATCGGGGTGAGCCACCATTTTTTATTATGTAGAAGAAAATCCCAAAACTCGGCAAAAAAACCGGGCTGTCCCTGCTGAGCCTGACGGGAAAATTCTTGGCTCTTCGTTTCTTGCTCTTGGTGGTTTTCTTCACGCATACAAAATTTCCTTTGCCACGACCCTGCGGGTACGCTTTTGAATCTTGATCGCCTTAATACTGCTTGAAGTACCGCTGCGGGTCTTCGGACTTCTGACGCTTCACCCAATAGGTTTTCTGGCTTGGTTCCAACTTTCGTCGCATTGGATCATAGCCGACCACTTTCATTATAAGCCCAATCGGTGTTAAGAGGAGATAGTAAATCGCGCTGAGGAGTAAATGCGAAATGATCCAGCCGATCGGCATGACCGAAAACATCCATCCACGATACAGAGGTCGCTGCAATGGGGGAACGAGATAGTAAACCACGATCAATAGGCCAGCAGCGATCGCGAGAACCGATAGAATATTCCAACCCACACCACTCTGCCAAAGCACCCAGCCGATGAGGGCGATAAAAAGTGCAAACAGCGGACCGAACCAGAGCAACTCTCTGCGGCTGAATGTTTTTTTTACTTCAATCATTCCCATCAGGCATGCACGCTTCTTTGGTTTTAATCCAACGGGAAATCTGCTAAGTATTCTTCTCGAATGTGCGTATCGCCATCGGTCTGTTCTTCTTTTAATAAAACAAAATTCTCCACGACCAATACATCCATATGAGTCGCAAGAAAACAGCGATAAGCGTCTTCCGGTGTGCAAACGACCGGCTCGCCGCGCACATTAAAACTTGTATTAATGAGCGCCGGGCAACCTGTTTGCTCTTCAAACTTTTTAAGCAATTTGTAATACCTGTTGTGTCGCTGTGGGTCCACTGTCTGGACGCGGGCTGAATAGTCGACGTGGGTAATGGCGGGTAACGCGCTGCGACAGACTTTGAGTTTTTCAAGGCCTTCGCGTGCTGCATCCTGCTCCGAAAGTGGCAAGCGGCAAGCGGACCGAACATCCGCCACCAGAAGCATATAGGGGCTTTCCTGCTCTTGTTCCAGCTCAAAAAATGCGGCTGCCTTGTCATTAAGAATAGAGGGCGCAAACGGCCTGAAAGATTCTCTGAATTTGATTTTTCGATTCATAACCGATTGCATCGTCCGGCTGCGGGGGTCACCCAGAATACTTCGCCCGCCGAGGGCCCGAGGACCAAATTCCATCCGTCCTTGCATCCAGCCGACCACTTTTCCTTCTGCCAACAGACCGCTCACCTTTTGGCACAGTTGTTCCTCATCGTCCAGATGATGGTAGGGTGCCTGCTGAGAATCAAAAAATTGCCGTACCTCTGTTTCCTGGTACTGCGGACCCAGAAAAGAGCCTTGTTGGCTATCGACCGCTTCAACTTTTCTCGCGTTACCGAGCAGTTGATGCCAGATAAAAAGAGCCGTACCAAGCGCACCACCCGCATCCCCGGCCGCCGGTTGAATCCAAATCTTCTTAAAAGGCCCGTTGCGCAAAATTGTCCCGTTGCCTACACAATTCAGCGCTACTCCACCGGCAAGGCAAAGATTTTCCATTCCCGTTTCCCGGTGCACATGCTCGGCAATGCGAAGCATGATCATTTCTGTGACTTGCTGAATCGAGGCAGCGATATCCATATCATCCTGTGTCAGTGGTGACTCCGGCTTGCGTGGAGGACGACCGAAAAGCCCGGACATTTTTGAACTTGTCATGGTCAGGCCCTGGCAGTAGTTGAAATACGACATATCGAGCCTGAACGAGCCATCCGCCTTGAGGTCGAGCAAGTTCTCGAGCATGCGTTCTACGTAAATAGGCCGACCGTAGGGTGCGAGC
>JAUWIQ010000018.1 GCA_030605285.1 Planctomycetota bacterium | reverse complement strand
CGTGTCGATTGTTCCCTTGGCCGGCAGTTCCCGACTTGGCCTTCCAATGTTTGCGGTGTGCCGCTGCGGTAAGATGATTCTCTCCCGCGACCGCTTGAATCACAATATTGCCGCCCCGACCGCCATCACCCCCATCGGGACCCCCGCGCGGAATGAACCGCTCGCGACGAAAGCTCAAACAACCGTCTCCCCCGCGGCCCGCTTGGATCTGGATTTGCACTCGATCGATGAACATGATGGCAGTCAATGAAAATGGGGATGTCCTGCTGACATCCCCAGAGTCTTCTTTTCATCCTCATCCGAGCCGCCGCTGCTGGCGTACCCGAGAAACTCAAACATTGATTACATTGATCCGGCGGCCTTTGCGATCAAAACTGACCACACCCTCAACCAGCGCAAAGAGCGTGTAATCATTCCCTTGCCCCACCCCGGCACCTGGATGGAACTTATTGCCTACCTGGCGAACAAGGATATTGCCCGCCTGGACCTTCTGACCGCCGAACCGCTTCACACCGCGGCGCTGTGCATTTGAATCCCGACCATTTCGGCTGGATCCCTGTCCCTTCTTATGTGCCATAATTCGCGTACTCCCAGTCCTGCACAAGGTAACAAAATCGGCGGCCCCGGAGAGAGGGATCCCTGTGGCCCGGAAACAGATACCCGATTATCACCCACCGAAACCCTGAGCGTCAAGCGGTTGCTGCCCACAACTGGCCCCGCAGGGCTATACGCCAACGGACCTCCAATGGCCCCGAAGCCCAAGGATCGGCCCGCCTAATCAAAATTATCGGCGTTCGCTTGCCAACCTACTCCGAGTCGCCATGGACGACAAAACCCTTCCCAAAGGGTTGGTCCCCGAAGACGAGATCGACACGGTCTGAGGAGCTGGCCTCCGCGACCTTTTTACGACAGTTCTTGCAACAAAAAGCCACCTCCATGTTCCCGATCTTGAATTCCGTTCCGGATTTGGTCTTGCCGCCGCTAATCGGACATTTCTCCTGGCTCGCCTGCCCGGTCACCACCAATTGCTGATTTGCCTTGCTGGCAAACTTGGAGGCATCGTCCTTGAATGCCTTCTGGCACTTCTTGCAGCAAAAATAGACCGTGCCTCCATGATGCGTGGCCGTCGCCGTCTGCTGGACCGGTTTACCCGAAACAGGACATGCCGCAGCGGTAGTATCCGCTGCTGTGGCGGTGGCTACCAATCCCCCGAGTACCACACCAATCCCCAGAAGTAAGCAAGACTTCTTCATGATCACGATCCTCACTGCAAAGTTACTGATGGTTCAAACCGACTATAACCAAATTACTATTTGGTAGCGGCTATGTACAAATTTTCTTCTGAATAGGCCAGAGCAAAAATCCCCCCCCGGCGGAAAATGCCATTCTATCCTTCGCAAACAAAATTTGGGCTCTGACAAACAGGGGTTTTCTGAAAAACCTCCTCAGCAGCGGACGTTCGACAAGAAAAAATCTTGCTAGCGTCCACCGAGCGACATCAATTTTGTTTCGGTGCGCAGATACATTCGACCCTCGGAAACTGCGGGAGTCGTCCGACTCGCTTCCCCCAGGTCGTTGCGAGCCAACAGGCGGTACTGGTCTGCTGCGGCCAGGACTACCACTTCTCCGCGTTCAGAAATACAGTAAATATTTTCCCCCACCCGGACCGGCGAACCAGAAAATCCTTGCCCACGTCCGACCCGCTCACGCCACCGCAAACGACCATCGGCGATGTCGTGGCAAGAGACAATCCCACTGTCGTGCCAGACAAACAGTAAATCCTGATAGGCGACAGGGGTTACTACATAAGGTGCTGATTTTTTGATCTTGTACTGTACAGACGCCTCTCGACCCTCCCGATTGCCCGGCTTCACCGCCACCACAGCCTCGCCGGTCCCCCCCTGGCCACTCGTACCAAAGATCAGCCCGCCAGCGACCACCGGGCTGCTGACACAGCGCAGCGGAAAAACATCGATCGACCAAAGGAGCTTGCCGGTCTCCGGCTCCAGACCGCTCACCCCATGGGCCGTACTGTGAAAAATCAGTTGTTCGCTACCATCGGCCGCTCGATAGACGCAAGGCACGGAATAGGCTGTTTGCACCCCGCCTCTGCGCGGGCACTTCCATTTCAAATCTCCACTGGCACGATCGTACGCTGCCAAAAAACTCTCTCCCAGCTGTTCGTTCCCGAGGATCACCGAGTCGCCGTACACGATTGGAGAGCTGGCGAACCCATGCTGGCTTTTGAAGGGGCCCAAGTTGACCCTCCAGACTTCGGAACCGTCTTCCATATCGAGTGCGAGAAGCAGGTACTCGGCAGGAGTCGCCCAAGTAAGAAATACGTGTTCGCCATCTAAAGCAGGCGTACTGGAAGCGTAACTGTTGCGGGTATGCAAGTGGTGGGGTACGGAGGCAAATTGACGACTCCAAACCTCGCTCCCATCGGAAGTTCGCAGACAGGTAACATGGCGGATCGCACTCTCGGGGTCACCACTCGTGACCACCACATGATCTTTCCAGATCACGGGCGATGAGTGGCCGATGCCTGGCAATTCAACCTGCCAGTTGTAGTCCTCGTCCTGCCACTCGGTAGGAATGGATTTGGCGTCGCTCTGCCCGGCACCGTTGGCACCGCGAAACCGCGTCCAGTCTTCGCCGCTCGCGACAGAAGCGGACAAGATGGCAGTGATTGCAACTTGTCGAAACAGCCTCTGCTCGAGCATCAGGAATTTCCCTGTATCAGATCCACGCACTGCGGGACCGCAAACCATTTTCAAGAACCCCTGCAAACCTCCGCTCGCAGTGGGAGCGTCCCTTATTGTAGCTTCTCCGTGCTTCCCGTCGAACTACCAGCACTGCGTGCCTCGCTGGGGCACGGAGCGGCCAGATCGACGGGGGACGCGGCAGGGAGAGATGCCGAGTAGCCGTATTGCTCGAAATAACGGCCCCAGCGTGTCGCAATCGCAGCAGATATCTCCGGCTTTAAGGTATGCTCGTTGGGCCGGTAATCCCGTTGCGTCTCCAAATAGAGTTCCAAGGGCTCCCGAATATTCTCAAAATCACCCAACTCCAATTGCGCATACACCCGACGGACTTCGCCCACAGGGTCGCGTGCCAGGTCCTCGTAATGGACATCGCAGATTTGGTTCGGTTCCATGGCAGTCCGCTGCCGTTCGAAGCCCTCGTACATCTGCACTAGTGAGTCGAGAATATATTCATCAAGCTTTTTATGATTGGGTCTTTGAAACGCTTGAGAATAATCGAGTGATTCCCAGGTCTTCCGCGTGGAGGGGAACAGGACATAAGGGTCACGCACTATGTGGATAAATTTTGCCCCCGGAAAGAGTTCCGCTAGGACCTCAATGCGTCCCGTGTGGGGTGGCGATTTGAGTACCAGCGGTTTTTTCTTGTAGTAAGTCAGCGATTGGACAAATCCCTTTAAAGCCTGCTTGAAGCGACTCAAGTCCTCCTCATCCGTACCCTCCATATTCAAAAATTCGTTGTACGGCGGGGGATGATTGGGAAACGCGAGACGAAAATAGGGCGTGGGAGCACCAAGTCCGCAGAGGGCAATGTCGTCTTCTTGCGGGCGGTCGAAACCAATCAACATGTTATCCATGGGCCGTTTTTCGGGCAGCAAAAACCAGAACAACTTGGGCAAGACCCATCCGGAAATGACAAAGTGATTTGGCGCAAAACACTCGTAAGTGTTCGCACAAGCAAAGCGTCGATCCCGGATCATTAATTCGTGCAGGTGCGTGGTGCCGCTGCGCCAGTGACCGATAATAAAGATTGGCGGCTGCTGAATTTTGGTAGTTTTGATCTTGCGGCCGTATAGCAATTGCTGCAGGTAATAAAGAATCGAGTTGATCAGAGCAGCAAACAGCACAGTGAAAATCATCCCCCAACGCATCGGGTGGACACGAAAGCGATTTTTAATCAAAAGACCTAGCGCTGCGCAAAATCGCATGCCGTGCCAGAAGCGGGGAGTGCGTTCGGGGTAGACATTGATTCCTTTGTGCTTGGCAGAAGTCTTGGTTCGGGAGGGCTTTGTCACCATGGTTGGCCAACGGATTAACGTTCGATTCCGAATGTTTCCAGTTTGCGATAGAGAGTGGCTCGGCCAATTCCCAACAACTTGGCCGCCGAGGCGACATTGCCCCTGGCGCGATGCAGCGCCTGGCGGATCAATTTCTGCTCCCAGGCAGTAAGGCTCAGCGTTGCGAGATTTCTCTCGCCAAGATCCCTCAATCCCAAATCTGCCACCGTAATTTCATCTCCCTCGGCCAACACTACCGCACTGTCAATCACATTGCGCAGCTGACGCACGTTCCCCGGCCAAGGGTAATCCAGCAATGTCCGCCGCGCAGCAGCACCCATTCTGAGGCTCTGTCGGCCATGCTCCCGCCGATAGTGGTCCAGCAACGATTCGATCAACAAGATGATATCCCCACCCCGCTCCCGGAGTGGGGGCACATCTAGCTGAAAAACACTGAGACGGTAATAGAGATCCTCTCGGAAGCGATGCTCCCGCACCAGGGCTTCTAAATCCTGATTTGTTGCGGCAAGCACCCTCACATCGACCGAAATTTCCTCACTGCTACCTACGGGAAGAAACGGATGCCCCTCCAGAATTCTCAAGAGCTTGGCCTGTCCCTGCAGCGGCAATTCACCCACTTCATCGAGAAACAGGATTCCCAGGTCGGCATCTTGGAAAAATCCGGAATAATCCCGGTCCGCGCCGGTGAAGGCACCCGCCTTATGGCCAAACAACTGACTTTCAATTAATTCCGCCGGGATGGCCGCACAATTGACTGCCAGAAATGGCTCTTCGGCTCGGGGACTGTCGCGCTGAATCGCCCGCGCAACCAATTCTTTTCCCGTCCCGCTCTCGCCACGAATCAGCACACCACCCGTGGTTTTGGTGAGACGTTGTATTTTTGACTTCAGTTCCAGCATCAGGCCGCACTGACCAATCATTTCATCATGCCCGGGCGACTTGGCGGCCAGCTGCTGGTAATCAATCAAAAGACTTGACTGCTGCCGTGCTCGGAGGAGTGCCACCGTCAGAATATTGGCAACCGACAACGAGAAATCAAATTGCCGCTGACTAAATCGCTTCTGCTCTCGGTAAAGATGGATCACACCGCAAAGCCCACCCTGGTATAGCAGAGGCACACAAATCGCATCCGCAAAATGCTTCAGGGTCTCCGAAATGTGTTCGACTCGCTCGTTGGCAATCCAGACCGCACGCCCGTCTCGGCAGACCATCTCAGTCAAGGAGGCACTCAGCGCGACCGGTTCCGCGCATTGCTCTGGAACCACCAACCGGGGAACCAATTGTCCCGTTTCGGCCCGTGAGAAAAAACGAACGACGGAGGCGGCAGTATGGCCATGAACCAGCTCCAGCGCGATGCGGATCACTTCGTCGGGTTCGACACTACCGAGCAAGCGAATACTGAGTTGGTACAAAACGAGAAGATCACTCATCTGCTGATCATCATGAAATACCCCCAGCGCGACCTCCTCCGTATCCTCCGAATCGACCGCTTGATTCCAAACGAGCGTCTGGACTACGTTCGGATCACCTTCTGATTCCTCAGACACCTCAGCACGTAAATGGAAGAGAAATTCTGTCGAGCCCACGCGTATCTGAGCATGGTCCATCAGAGAGGCGTCCTCGACGCGTTGCCCATTGACATACGACCCGTTGTGGCTCATAGCATCCCAGAGCCTCCAATCGTCTCCGTTCCGCCTCACAATTGCATGCACACGGGAACAGAGTGGATCGGTAACCGCTACCTCGCACTCCCGCCCACAACCGATCTGGTTTTCCGCTTCTCCGCGGAGCGTGTAGACAGAGCCCGCCTTATTGCCGAGGATCATTTCAAGATAGGCATCCATGTCGGCCAATATACCAACGACTCGACATAGGTTGAACCTTTATCTTAAATATCGGTTTGTCGCCACGATCCTCGGGTGGAACATTTGGCATGCCGTGTTTTCCGTGAGTTGCGGGGGGGGCAACATCGCACCTCGGACATACC
This sequence comes from Planctomycetota bacterium, assembly GCA_030605285.1. The sequence goes on along the minus strand of JAUWIQ010000018.1, from coordinate 5,656 downwards.
GGGAGTGCGGGTGTCCTTTGGGTCGTCGCAGAAATTCCCAAGCAAATGTGGGGCTGGCAGGCGACAGGCTAAGATCTTGCCAAAAAGACAGGGAGAGGGGAAATGCGCACTCGGCAACGGACTGCCCACACAACACGCCCCACCGCTCGTGGCAAAACGAACCACAATCCATGCGGCAGCGTATTGCAAGAAGTCTCCTGTCGAGCTAACGACCTTGCCTTCATAACCGGTGCGCTATATGATCGCTTGACGGAATTTTAAGCCGTTTTGCAGGAACAACTTAAGTATCTTTGGACAGTATCTTTGGACAAGGGTCGCTCAAAGACCGAGAGAAGCAACCTTGCCCGGCAGACTCCTATGAGGCAGGCTTTCATGACACAATCTGTGCGCCGACGCCGATCAATCCAGCCGATTACCCGCCACCCCCGCTGTCATCGCCGAGAGACTCTCTGCGTCGCGATCGCTTTGGGCCTTGTGGTCTTGGTCACAGGTGTTGGCCGCGCAGCTCCGGAAAATCCTAGCGGGCGAGATCGTCGGGTCGCGATTGCCGTAACGCAGTTCCTCAACAAGGACCACCTTTCTCATCGTCAACTGGATGATCAAATATCGCAGCGATGGATTCATTCCTTCCTCGAGTCGCTCGATCCTCGGAAACTATACTTTCTGCAATCGGATATTGATCATTTCAACCAGATGGAGAATAGCCTGGATAATCAAATTAAGATGGGGGATCTGTCGTTTGCACACGATGTCTACAAGGTCTACCTGCAAAGACTTGAGGAACGTGTCCCCGTAATCGACAAGCTCATCGACGCAGAACATGACTTTACCGTCGATGAATCGATTGATACGGATTTCGAGTCCCGCAAATATCCCCGCGACGCAAAAGAAGCCGAAGAGCGTTGGCGCAAGCAAATTAAATACGACCTTCTCTTGCAGAAGGCGTCCGAAGTCGAAGCGGCGGAGGCAGCGGAGAAATTGCACCGCCGATATCGCACGTTTGCGCAAAATAAACATCAGGTGGATAGCGAAGAATTACTCGAGATTTATCTCACCGCCCTTACCACCGCCTACGACCCGCATACTACGTATATGGCGCCAAGTACACTGGATAATTTTGTGATCCAGATGCGCCTGCAACTTGAGGGCATTGGCGCGGCACTGCAGATGCTCGATGGCTACACCGTAATTTCCAAAATTATTCCCGGTGGTGCAGCAGACAAAGAGGGGAGTCTTAAGCCCGAGGATCATATCATTGGCGTGGGCCAAGGTAAGGATGGTGAAATTGAGGATGTTGTGGGAATGCGACTGAATGATGTTGTCAAAAAGATTCGCGGAAAGGAAGGAACCGTTGTCTGCCTGCAAGTCATACCCCAGGGAAAAGGCGAACCCAAGCTTTATAACATTACCCGTGCGCAAATCGAATTGAAGGACAGTGAAGCCCGCGCGGAGATTATCGAAGCGGGCAAGAAAGCTGATGGGCAACCGTACAAAGTAGGCGTGATTGACCTGCCAAGTTTTTATATGGATATGGATGCTGCCCGACTTGGCAGAAAGGATTTTAAAAGTACTACGCGTGACGTGCGCAAGCTGCTGACGGACTTCCGCGCGCAGGGCGTGGATGTGGTATTGGTCGATCTCCGTCGAAACGGCGGCGGATCGTTGACGGAGGCCATCAATCTGACAGGACTTTTTATCGACGAGGGACCAATTGTGCAGGTCAAAGATGCACTGGGGAACGTCCAGCATTACGACGACCCGGAAGCCGGAACCTCCTGGAACGGTCCCTTGATCGTGTTGGCAAGTAAATTCAGTGCCAGTGCAAGTGAAATTTTTGCCGGGGCAATACAGGATTATCATCGGGGATTGGTTGTGGGTGATCGGACAACCCACGGCAAAGGTACCGTCCAGACTTTGCTGAATGTAGGAAGACAGCTCTTTCGTGTCCCGAATGCCCCGAAGTTGGGTGCGCTGAAAATTACGATGCAGCAGGTCTATCGACCCAGTGGCGACAGCACTCAGAACCGTGGTGTGGTCTCCGATATTGAATTGCCCTCCATTACGACGCACTTGGATGTCGGCGAGAGCGACCTGGACTATCCGGTACCCTTCGATCAAGTCGATGGGGTGCCGTTTAAAAAATTGCAGCTTATCGACCCAACGATGATCGGCCAGATTCATGATCGTTCTAAACAGCGTCAGGAATTATCGGAAGATTTCAAAAAAGCTGAAAAACGTATTGCAAAATATCAAGAACAAAAAGATCGCAAGTCTCTGTCGCTCAAGGAAGACGTCTTTATGGCGGACCGCTCCGATCTAGACGAGGAGGAGGAGGCGATCAAGAAATCTCTTCTGGAAAGCGATACGGATAACGAGGACGAAGTCGTCAAACGCGATTACTACTTCGACGAGGCATTGGCAATCGCGATTGATTATGCGGCCTTGCTCGAGACAGGCCAGTTTGCCGCCATCGACAACAACCCACTGGACAAAACTGCCGGGCAAAAGACCCCCGCGAAAACGCGGGTTCCCCAGCACCCAAACTAAAATACCCCGGACAATCGCCTGGGGAAATCCTGAGCCTGCCGGTCACATTACGTCAGCGGTAACCGTAACCCGTCGTAGGCGAGTTCCACGTTTTCAGGAAGTTGTGCCGAGATCTCTTCGTGTTCCAACTCGTGGGAGATGTGGGTTAAGAAAGCCTGCTTCGGCTGTAATTGCTCAATCACGGCAAGGGACTCCTGCAGACTGAAATGGGTTGGATGCGGACGGGCGCGCAACGCATCGAGGATCAGCACGTCGAGGCCCTCGAGCAACAGCAAACTCTGCGGCGGAATGTGATTGGTATCGGTGCAGTAGGCGATGTTGCCGATGCGGAAGCCAAGTACTTCAAATGGGCCATGGTACAATCGGAATCCGGTAATGGAAGCACCGAGCAATGGAAACGTTTCCGTTCCAACCTGCTTGAATTGCAAATCAGGTGTGGCTCCTACATGCGTGGGCTCATGGTCACTGAATGCGTAATCAAAAGACTTTCGAATTCGCCTTTCAACGGCCGCCTCGCAATAAAGAGGGATGGGATGACCGAGATACAATGGGAATAAGCGCAAATCGTCGAGCCCCATCAGGTGATCTGCATGTTCGTGCGTAAATAAGACGGCGTGTACCAAGCCGATATTTTCACGTAAGAGTTGGCTCCGCAGATCGGGGGCTGTATCGATCAGAAGATTGCCCTCCGGAAGACCCAATACCAGGCTGCTACGCAACCGTTTGTTTTTGGGATTCGGACTCCCACAGACCTCGCAGGGACAGCCAAGGGCCGGTACGCCCACCGAGGTGCCCGTTCCGAGGAAAATTAGCTCTCCGGAAAAATCAATCGTTTTGACTCGTGGACTCATAGTCTCCCCCGCGACCCCCGACTGCCGCTGTTGCATCTCCCCCAATTGCCATCGCCCCAAAGACGGCCCAGCCATACTCGGGGAGTCGCCGGGAGTCGCCACGACGGCTTAATCCGTTGTTGACCCTTTTACGTAATCTCTATAAACTTCCAGGGGAGTCCATCTTGCGGACCAGCGATCTAAGCCCTCCATAGGATCCAGCGGCCCCGAGCCGCTTTTCTTGTTTAATCACTCCGCGAAATACTGCAACCCTGCGCCATCCTTCGCCATGGAAATATTAGAACGAATCTGGGAATTTCTTGGGGGCTTTTTTAGTAGCATTCTGCGCGGTTTTGAGCGGTCCCTCACCTCGATCGTCGGCTCTTCGAACGAGCGTCTTATCAAAAAGATGTCTGCTCGCATCCATGCAATCAATGCCCTGGAACCAAAATATCAGGCGTTGAGCGATGAGGAGCTCAAAGCACAGACGGGCAAGTTCAAACGCCGGCTCGCCGAGGGTGAAACGGTGGATGACCTGCTCGTGGAGGCTTTTGCAGTTTGCCGCGAAGCCGGACAACGGTTTTTGAACATGCGACACTATGATGTTCAGCTCATTGGAGGCATGATCCTGCATGGTGGGGCGATCGCCGAGATGGTAACGGGGGAAGGTAAAACGCTTGTCTCGACACTACCCGCCTATCTCAATGCACTGGCCGGCAGCGTCCACGTTGTTACCGTGAACGATTATCTCGCCCGCCGGGACATGGAATGGATGGGCCCTTTACACATGGGACTCGGGCTCACGGTTTCAGCAATCCAAAGTGGCATGGAGCCGGATGTCCGTCAAAAAGCTTACGCCTGCGATATTACCTACGGCACCAACAACGAATTTGGCTTCGATTACTTGCGTGACAATATGCGCACTGCGGCGCGCGATGATCAACATTTCCCGAAACGGCAACAGCAGTGCCAGGGCGATTTGAACTACGCCATTATCGACGAAGTCGACAATATTCTGATCGACGAGGCCCGTACGCCTTTGATCATTTCTGGACAGGCCCATGCAGATATCCGCCGTTATAGCGAAGCAGACCGGATCGCGAGCCAGTTGAAGAAGGAAGAACACTTTATTGCCAGTGAAAAGGATCACTCCGCTCATTTAACCGATGTCGGGGTACGGGAGGCGGAAAAACTTGCGGGCGTGGAAAGCTTCTACACGGCCGGAAACATGGAATGGCCGCATCTGATCGATAATGCCCTCAAAGCCCACCACCTGTATAAGCGGGACGTGAGTTACGTTGTCAAGGAAGGCACTGTGATCATTGTCGACGAATTTACGGGGCGCTTGATGGAGGGACGGCAGTGGAGCGATGGTTTACATCAGGCGGTGGAGGCCAAAGAGGGTGTCCGCATCAAGGAAGAAACGCAGACACTTGCGACGATCACCCTGCAAAACTTTTTCAAACTCTACAATAAACTCAGTGGCATGACCGGGACTGCGCTGACCGAGGCCTCTGAGTTCTGGAAGATCTATGAGTTGGATGTGGTTGCCGTGCCCACCAACCGTCCGCTGCAACGAGCGGAGCATGCGGATATGATCTATTGTTCAGAGAAGGAAAAATATGCCGCCATGGCAAATGAAATCGAACAATTGCATCGCTGGGACACGGTGTTGCTTACTGATGAACGGGAATTATGCGGTGAAATTACAAGCGAAACGGACGAAAGCGTCCAGTTCAAACAGCATGGTCAGAAAAACAGCACGGAGATTTTGCGCAGCACAATCAAGCATCTTCAGAAAAAAGGGCGGCCCATTCTGGTAGGTACCGTGTCGATCGAAAAAAGCGAGCGGCTCGGCTCCCTGCTTTCCAAGCGGGGCGTCAAACACGAGGTTCTCAACGCCAAACAACATAAACGAGAAGCTGATATTGTTGCCCAAGCGGGTCGCTTCGGGGCCGTTACCATTGCCACCAATATGGCCGGACGGGGTACCGATATCGTCCTGGGTGGCAACCCGGAAACGATGGCGTGGGCTCAACTGCAACATCAATATGAGACTCGGCTCGCCGGACCTAGCAACGAATGGGAACAGTTGGTGAAAGAAATTCGCCTTGGAGAAAAAATGGAGTCGGAAGGTGAACTTATTTGCGAACTGGGTGGACTGCACATCATAGGTACCGAACGGCACGAGGCCCGCCGCATCGACTTGCAGTTGCGCGGCCGCAGTGGTCGCCAGGGCGACCCGGGTAGCAGTCGCTTCTATCTGTCACTCGAAGACG
>JAUWIQ010000487.1 GCA_030605285.1 Planctomycetota bacterium | reverse complement strand
GTTGACCTGCCCAGTGGTCTCGACTGCGACACGGGAGACGCTCCCGGCCCCGTGATCCGCGCGCGCCATACCTGCACCTTCGTCGCCCCCAAACCGGGCTTGTTGAAAGCAGGAATCCAAGAGATCACGGGCCAACTCCATATTCTGGATATCGGCATCCCCAGGAGTTTGGTCGATGCCGCCCTCGCCGCTGGGGGGGACTAGCGGTTTTTCACGAAGGTCGTTTGGCGACGAACCGCCGACACAACGCACTTTTTCTTTTTCCGCGCGCCGAGAACAGACCTCACTCGACATTGGGGGGATCGAACTCAAAATCCTTCCATTTCATCGGCATGCGAAATGGCTCGATTCTGAGCATCACCTCACCATTTTGAAAAATGCGCACGGTACCGCTCGATTGACTGACCGTGACTGCCACTGCATTGGTTTTTCGACTTATCGCGGCCGCCGCCCAATGGCGTGAACCCAACCCTTTGGTTAACGTCAGTCCATCTGCCGCGGCATCGACGTATTGTGCCGCGGCCAAAACCGTGCTGTCTGGAGCGCCGCCAAAAGCGCCGTCCATCTGGGCAATCTCCTTAATCCCTTCGCGGACGCGCCGATCAGAGAGGCTGCGTTCCACCTTTTTGTAGCCCTTAACCGGGTCAAATCCGACAGGATAGCAACGCTCAAGCACCGCCTTGGTACTCCCGACGACAAACATCGTTCCAATCGGTTTGCCTTCGCGTCCGTCACGCCCAATTTCAACCGCAAGATCAACTACCGACTTGAGGGTGTCTAGCGGAACACGCGTATCCAGCAAGCGAATATCATGCGCCGTCAATCGACTCAGATGTTCATCGAGATGGATCATACTGACTGAATCGATTCGTGCCGCCTCAAAGCCACTATAAACTGCCACCACATCCGCACCTGGTGCGAGAACCTCCTCCGCAACACCCTGCAGGAGGGCTTGGGTAAGCTTTTCAAATACCGGACGTTGAGACATGTTGAGAAGAACCGTTTCAATGCCCTCCTCAGCAGCGCCCTCCAACTCCGCCGCCATCTCGGCGGTCACGAGCAACTTGTAAGCCCCGGTAGCCTTCCGAAGTTGTGCCCAGTCGGTCGGCCCTTCAACCATGACAAGCAAAGCGTCGGCACTGTTGTAATGCGCCAGACGATGGGCAACATCTAAAACTGCCCTGAAATCATCGCTAAACTTCTGCTGGGCCATCTGGATTTGGACGCTTTGTGACGCGATCTCAACGGGGAAATAGGGTGAAGACTCAGCTGGGCATCCTAAATTGCAACAGCCATGAATTCAAGCCAGCAGGATTATCTTTGGGCTCTGCGTACCGATGCGCACCTTAAAAACCGACTGCTGTCCTACATTACTGCGGGATCCACTTGAATCCAGTGCGTGCGTCATCCATCACAAACAGACGGGAGCTGATCTTTGCAGAAAAGGCTCGGCCAGCGTCAGCGGCTCGTGGCAAGCACGTTGTCGCGGTCGGACCCGGCCCCAGAAAAGACGCGGTCATGGTAGATATTCAAGGCATGCAATGCATGTCCCAACGGCCCCACTTCCCAGCCTCGTCCCTGCCCCCGCGTCAGCAAGGTGGCTAGATAATCGATGGCTTGGACCATTTTCGGATCGGTTAATTCTTCGTGATCTAAAGAAAAGGCAAGCCATTCTGAAATGTGTCCCGTCGTCAGTAAACGACGGGCCTCATCAGTAGATGCACCGCGGCCCGAGAAATATTGCGTGCTGAAACTTCCATCTGGATTCTGGATTTTGAACGTGTATTTCTGATAATCTTTCAGATAGATTTTAGCGCGATGGTACTGGCCCTCGATCGACTTCCCCTTATGCTCACAGCGGTTCACCGCATAGGCAAGTCCAAATAAGCGGTGGGTTCCCCCGCACGCCGCACCGACAATCGGCTGCCGCATCTCTTCTTGAATCAATCGCGGAATACACCAGTTGGCACCACGTTCATCCTTCCAAGTCGCGTCGATATCGAGGTAGTGTGACAAACCGATCAATTTGAATGTCAACTCAGTCTTAGGACGACAAGTTTCCTGTTCTCGCTGGACCAAATCGGCAACGGTAAAATCTTTTCCTTCAATCTTCATGGGATAATTTGTACGGACCCGTGATTGGGCAAGCATCGCTAAAAACTGTCCTTCGTGCCCCTGATTTCCCGGTCCCAGTCGACCATAAATCCGTCCGTTTTTGAGATAGAACAAACGTACGCCACGGCACGGATTGTTGTAGCAGATCCAGCCGATCGCACTGGCACGTTTACCGGCTTGGTCGAGCCGCACTTTCTTTTCAACACCGTACCCGATAAAGGAGTGCATGATCGACCAGGCGCTCTTTTCTCGGATACTGAGGTCCTGGTTCCGGTACATGGTCAGGGCCTGTTTGATTTTGGACTGCAAGGCAATGAGTTCCGTGCTGAATCGCGACTCCACAACTTCGGTTTCCGGAGGTGACCCGACAACCTCAGCTTCCGCAGGCGGCTCCACCACCTCAGTTTTTGCCACCTCAGTTTTTGCCACCTCAGTTTTTGCCACCTCAGTT
>JAUWIQ010000490.1 GCA_030605285.1 Planctomycetota bacterium | reverse complement strand
TCCTTCCCGACGGTACCTCTGCGGAGTGAACAGCTGAGTGACGAGGCGGCACGACTCGGGCGAATTGTGGGAAAACTGGGTAGTAATGTGGAACGATTGCTCCGCAAATATCAGGAGGATATCGTCGATTGCCAGTACCAGTTGAAGCGGGTTGCCGATGTGGCGACTGAGATCTACGTGAGTGCGAGCGTCCTACAGCGACTCGATTTTATCCTTACCGACTCGGGGCAAACAGCGGCAGAGCGAGAAGATGCATTGGCTACGGGTCGCTACTACCTGCTTACGGCCAACCGCCGGATGCAGCAGCATCTGATCGATTTGTGGGCGAATGACGATCCGCAGACGACAGCAATCGCCGATCGGATGTTGGCCAAGTCGGCGGGTCAACCGGTCTGCTCTGTGGGCGGCGGGAACACGGTTGCGTGCGCACCGCGAAGGCAATTCGTGATGCGCTTCAATCGACCCAGTGCAACACGTTGCGAATGATGCTCCAGCGGGGTTGCCGCTGGTTGGCCGTTTTGCCCAGAATCCAGTGGTCATAAATCATCGGGTACTCAAGCCCCTCTTTTTTAAGCTGTAGCCATTGGCTGAGAAAATGGGTAAACGCCTCATCCTGCAGGCTGACGGGGTAGGCGAGTGGCACCTCGACGACATCCGGAAAGGGGACGACCACTTGAAAATCCGGATAGAGGAGTGTCCAGGCCGAACCCGCTTCGGCATTGAGCAGCATGGCATCCAGATCCCCGTGGCTCGCTTCAAAAAATTCCCGTGGTGACTTGAGCGGCACAATTTCTGCCTGAGGCAGGTACCGCTGAATCTTGTTGCGAAAGTAACTCGACTCGGGAATACCTATTTTAAGCCGATCTAATTTCTGAATTCGTTCGCGGCGGGCAAATTCACGTCGGCGGTGATCGGGAACCACAAATGCCAACGTTGCATTCATGTAGGGGTCGGCAAAACGCATCTGTTCCAGTCGCGGGGTGGTGATGGCGATTCCGGACATCGCCAGATCGAATTCGTCGTTGTTCAGTTGCTTCGCCAGCGTGGAAAACTGCAGCGGCACGAACTGGATCTTACAGTCGATTTCCCGAGCCAGCAGATGCGCCATGTCGATATCAAAACCAACCAGTAGTCCTTGAGCGTTGGTAAATGAAAATGGCAAGTTGTCGGGGTGGTAGCCGACGCGGAGTACTCCGCTGCGACGGATTTGCTCGAGGGGCGTTTCTCCCGGTTTGCGAGTGGATGCCGCCGGGGATTGATTCTGCGGGTCGACGGTGGGCGAGGGATAGAGCAAGAGCTGCATGTTGGCGATGACCGCATCCCGATTGTCGAGGCCGCGAAGCGTTGTGGCCAAGAGCGCCCGCGTGCCGACCACCGCACAGAGAGTCAGTCCCAGTGTGCTTGCGAGTACGAACAGGACGCGCCCGAGACGGATCTTCAGCCAGCCGTTGAGCAGACAGGTACAAATCAAGGTAAAGGCCAAAAGGTGCATTGCACCGAGCATGTCTCCTACCCGGGATCCATAGACCCCGGCTGCCAGGAACAGTTGGAACATGTCGGCCGGTTGTTCGTGGAGGTCTAGTAAAAAGGGCATCGCGATCGTGGGGCTGCCAAAGTAGCTCAACACACCGGCGGAGATAAACTGCGGATAATCGCTGAGGTCGAGCGGATGGTCCACAAACCAGGCGGTGAAGGGGATGAACAGCAGGCTGAGCAGTTTTCCCGCATTGGGAAAGGGATAGGCAAGCGGTACGAGTGCCTCGGCCTCAGCGTCCGCTTCGCTGTTGATTAGCTGATGCCGATGCAGCAAACCTTTGGATTGTTCGATCAGCAGCGGCAGCACAACAAACAGCTTGGCGGTGGCAAAGGCGGTGATCATGGCATCGCGTGAGGCGGCCATCACCTCGCGGTAACTGAAGGGCGTACAGGCTGCCACCAACATCGGCAGCAGCCAGAAGCACATCACGGCCACCGCCACCGAGTAAACCACTAGGTAAGCCTGCAGACGACCAAATTCTGTAATCGAAAGAGTACCCGCCGTATCGGCGGCAATCGCAAAGATGCCATAGGGGGTGAGTCGGACAACGAAACTATTCACGCGACCGAGTGCCCGGGTGAGAAAATCCAACTGATCGAGAATCGCCCGCTTGTGCTTCATGCCGATGATCGCTGCGCCGAGGCAGATCGAGAAAAGAACCACGGCTGGAATGATATTGTTGGCCAGGGCATGGAAAGGATTTGCAGGAATAAACAATTCTACAAAATCGATACCGCTGGGCGGCTTTAAGAGGCTCGTGCTGAAAAAGGCCGCCGATCTCCACTCGGGAAATGCCCAGGGCATGACGACCAGACCTACAATGGCTAACAGCCAGAAGAAGAGCAGCACGCCGATGGCGCAGATTGCGAAACGGCGACTGCTGGCAACGGAGAGTCGGCCGATGTTGGCAATCAGGGCAATCGTGATGTAAGGCAGGACGGTCATTTGCAGTAGGCCGATGAAGGCCTGGCCCACTGCTTTGAATACTGCGCAATACTC
>JAUWIQ010000269.1 GCA_030605285.1 Planctomycetota bacterium | reverse complement strand
CGGGGCACCTCCCTCTGAGTCGACCGGCGATTGATCGCCGCTTGGCGCAAAGGTATTTGGGCCGGTAAAATCAGCTCGCTTCCGGACTTTTTTCTCTTGGTTCTATGGAGCGGGTCTCCAAAGAAAGTTTAGCTATGCTGAATCGCCAACCGATCTTTCCCCATGTCATTGAAGTCAACCAAGCGGCCGGCCATCGGATTGGATGTGCTGTTTACCTGGTCTATGATGAAGAGGAATGGCTGCTGATCGACATCGGTTTCACGGATACGGTTGACGAGATCGTTGAGCTGATCCGGCAACTCGACTTTCCTCTTTCCCAATGTGTCACGCTCGTTGCGACGCATGCCGATGCAGACCATGTTCAGGGTCTGGCCCGCGCCCAACAACTGATCAAGACCACAACGACTGGACATCCGTTGGCGGCCAAGCCGTTGGCAGAAGGTGATCGACTTAAGACCTTTGCGGAGATTGAGTCTCAGGGGATCGATCTTGAGATGCCGCCGGTAGAGTTGGACCGACTCGTAGAAGATGGGGATACAATCAAGGTCGGTGGTCTGGAACTTGAGGTCTGGTACACGCCCGGGCACACGGATAGTCAACTCTCATTCCGTTTAGGCAATTTATTATTTTCGGGCGACAATATTTACCGTGATGGATGTGTAGGGGCGATTGATGCCCATCATGGCAGTGATATTCCTCAGTTTATTGCCTCGCTTCGTCGGATTCGCGATAGCGATGTGGAGTGGCTGCTGCCCAGCCACGGCCCCGTGTTCCGCAAGGAAAATCGCCAGTTGGACGCCACGATCGCCCGCTTGGAGAGTTATTTGAGCATGGCCGATTTCGGCACCTGTGCAACCAGCTGGCCACTGATGGATGAGTGGGATAAGGAATTGCTCGAAGGAAAGATGCCCAGCTGAGTCTTGATCCATTGCAAACGGACGCACTCTCTTCTGCTAGCAGTCATCGTCTTTATCGGTTGTAACGAATATTCCCTTAATCTGACCTGCCTGCGCAGCCGATGGGTAGAGAGAAGCAAACAAGAGTTGCTCGCGCTTCTAGTGACGAGATTCAGGGGGAATTCTCATGATCCATCGCGTTTTCCTGGTCATTTGCATGTTTTGGCTGGGCCTCGTTCTTGTCTCCCAGGATGCGGAGGCCCAAACCCAGAGGGCCTATGGCCGCGCCTGGGGTTATACCTACAAAACCCAGGATTGGGAGCGGTTTTACCATTATCCGTACGTCTATTACCCACAGAATTTCTGGGGAAGCGAGTACTACCGTAGCGCCGACAGCCTCTACTATCGCTATCCGCCGGAAATGCGGATTCCGGTCTACAACCGACAGTGGCAGAACTATTACCCCGAGTCCCGCGAGTACTATGAAGGGCATCACTTCAATTTAGATGTCTTCTAAATAGATCTCAAAATCGGAGCGGCGAGCGAGAAAAGATCCCGAAAATTGCCGCCACCGTTACCAGCAACTCGTTACCAGCAACTGCGCTCGGTTGCGGCCAGGTTGTAAAGAACATCGCTGGCCGCTTCCACTTCTCTGAGATCGATCCATTCATCAGCCGTATGTGCTTGATCAATGGATCCCGGACCAAAGACCACTGTGGGGATACCACTCTGAGCGATCGTGGCGGCGTTGGTGCCGTAGGCAACTCCTAAACTATGACAGTCGATCCCCTGTCGTTTTGCCGCATCGCCAACCGCCTGGGCTAGCTCGCTATTGTTTGTGTTGGAGAGCCCCGGCGAATTGAGCCAGGGTTGATCGTGAGATACATTGACGCCCTCAAGAGACTCGAGTCGTGCGACCACGTGATTGTAGGCTTCCCGGAGGGATTCACCGGGTACCAGGCGCCGATCGATTTCAATGGTGCACTGCTCTGGAACGGTGTTCACACTCGTTCCACCCAAAATGGTTCCCACCGACAGTGTGGGACATCCACAGAGTGGATGATTTGCCAGGGAAGGCACAATGTTTTGAGCATATTCTTCCAGAGAGTGGATAATTTTCCCCATCTGATAGATCGCGTTACTACCCTGCTGGGGATGGGAACTGTGTGCGGATTGTCCCCAGGTATGACATTTCCACCGGACAGCACCCTTGTGACTCACGACCGTCTGCAGGTTTGTTGGTTCGGCGACTACGCAGGCGTCTGGGCGGCGACCTAGAAAGTCGGTGATAGAATCCTCCTCCCACAGTCGGGTGAGCTCGGCTGCCCCCGAAAATCCGTGCTCCTCGTTGACCGTACATGCCAATACGAGGGTTGGCATACCGGGTGGCCGCGTTTCGGCGAGGCGATGAAGCGCTAAGAGCATGGCTGCCATCCCACCTTTTACATCGCAGGAACCCCGGCCATAGACGCGATTTCCGTCAACCTGAGGTAAAAAAGGGGCAATTGTCATGTTGTCCACGGGAACCGTATCTTGATGGACCTCCCACAGCAGCAACCGACCTTCACTGGCGGATCCACGATCGCTGTCGAGCCGGACAAGGATATTTTCCCGTTGGGCTGCAACCGCTTGTCGCAGCGTAGGGAGGCCCAGAGAGCGAAAAACACGCTCCAGATATTCCGTTAAGCGGCTTTCCAGATATTCGGGGCCACAGAGCCCACGACCCATGGGATTGACACTCTGAATGGCAATCAACTCGCAGAGTGTTTCGGTCAAGTTCAGCAATTTTCCGGCATCCTGGGGATCAAACCAAGGTTTCAGTCGATACCCCAACATACCGGTTCCTGCTCCATCTGGTCGTTATGATTTTAAGGGTCTGGTTGCCGCTTGGAGTAGATTCCTATTGCAAATCGTGAGGTGGACCCCCAAACGATTGGTTGTAGGGGAAACTTGCTTGCGAATAATAAAGGGTAGGAGAGAAGCATTTAATCTAAATGCGGCGCGTCTTCGGACGCCTGCCGCGACCCCTTTACAGGTTCTGCCCCATCTGTGGAGGGGTTTTTAATGCGCTTTTTTAGGGGTTTTGACCGCTCCCTACTTCAGGGCAGCAAGCCCCGCTGGTCTCGACTTGACCCTGAATATGCGGCCCGATAGGATGCCCACGGACTCGACCCGAGGTCGGGTCTTCTTTTTGCATTACTTTGTGATAACTTTCACAAAGTAATGCAATGATCGTTTTCGTCCACAGTTGCTGCCCGGATCGTTAGGGTTTGCACGGACAGATCAGACCCTTGCGTGAAGGCTCTATGACCATCGCGACACGAATTTGTCGAGGTTTGCAACTTCCGATTACGGGCGACCCAGTACAGCAAATCAGTTCCGTCGCCCCGGTCAGCCAAGTGGCCTTGCTGGCAGACGATTATCTCGGCATGAAACCGACGATGTTGGTCCAAACGGGGGAGCGGGTCCTCCTAGGGCAACCTCTCTTTGAGGATAAAACGACCCCAGGTGTCCTCTTTACTTCGCCGGCCACAGGTACCGTGGCCACCATCCATCGTGGAGAGAAACGAAAATTCGAATCGCTGGTCATTGATATCGATGTCGGTAATACGGAACAAAAAATATTTACATCGCATCAAAATCTAAGCCCCAGGACATTGGATCCCGGGCAGGTGCGGTCTCAATTAATTGCCTCCGGATTCTGGACGGCTTTGCGGACGCGTCCGTACAGCAAAATACCTCACGTCGATTCAATCCCTAGTTCCATTTTTGTGACCGCCATGGACACAAACCCCTTGGCGGCCGACCCGGCCGTGGTCCTGGAGACGCGACCCGCGGAGTTCATTGCAGGGCTGGAGATTTTGAGCACCTTGAGTGAAGGACCGCTGCGGGTTTGTCATGCTGCAGGTGTTCAACTGCCAGGAGCGGGTCATGTCCCGGCAGAATTCCACGTTTTTGAAGGCCCCCATCCTGCCGGTCTCGTCGGTACGCATATCCACTTTCTCTCGCCAGTACATGCCACAAGAACCGTTTGGCATATTGGGTATCAAGATGTAATCGCGATCGGACATTTTTTCCTTACAGGCGAAATATCTACGGATCGTATCATTGCAATTGCGGGTCCTGTGGTAGAACGGCCACGGCTGGTCCGCACACGATTAGGTGCGTCGCTACGAGAAAT
>JAUWIQ010000398.1 GCA_030605285.1 Planctomycetota bacterium | reverse complement strand
TTGGTCATCGCGTCGGTCACGTAGACCTGCCCGTGATATTGGGTTTCAAAGACTCCTCGGCGCGCCTTCAGGTCGGTCACTGCCGAGACCACCCCGCGTTGCACGCTGGCCGGCTCCTCCCCGGTGGCCACTCCAAAGAGATTGCTGAAGGCAAGTACTCGGCTTCCCAACTTCCCCTCCACGGCGTCTTGAAGCTGAAAATGGGGCAACTCACGCGCGTCAATTTTGAGCAACGCGATTTCCAGCCAGGGATCGACACCCAGAACTTGGGCATCGAATCGGCGTCCATCATTCAGCGTCGCCTTGAGCCCATTCGTATCCAGCACGTAGCTCCAGACGGTCAGGACGTGTCCCTCGGGCGAAATTAAAAAGCCGCTCTGATAGGCTTCCAGCCCACGAAAACCCCCTGCGCCGTAGATTTTGACCAGTTTTGGCTGGACACGATCGATATTCGTCGCAAAGGACGAGAGGTTTCCCGCCCCCAGGGCAGATCGCAGTACCCCCTGCAGGGGAACGATGAAAACCAGCAGCAGGCAGAGGGTGCCGAAAAATTTTGCCAGGGAATTCATTCTTTCTCCGCTGCTTCAAATTCAAACTCTGAAATGCGGAAGACCCCGTAGGATCGCAGCGCGTGTTGAATCTGCATGCGATGCGGAAGCTGCAATCCATCAACTTCGCGATAATCGCCAAAATAGATTTCGCAGGGATCGACCGCATCGTCCGAAAACATCTCCAGGGCGAGAAGCTGACCGTTCTCGGGATCAAACATGAAACGGGCTTCCACGCCAGCGTAGAGGCCAATCAACAGATCAACCCGCTGGGCTCCATCGACCCGCTCAATTCCATCGACCAGGGGTACCGTACCGATATATTCCACGTTGCCAAAATCTTCGACGCCATACAGCAACAGGCGCTGCCAGAGATGCAACGCCACCAGCAATCCCCCCGTTGCCGGTGGGTCGAGCATGTCGCCAAGCTCACCGGTAAAATTTGCACGCCCTTGATAATCCGGCAGTTCCGCCAGACCTGGTTGAGGTCCTAATTCCACTCGCATCTCTCCCGCGCCCCACTCCGAATGGATCTCACCACGGAGGATCCAGAGATTCGTCTGTCGGTCGACCCCCGCAGCGCGATGCACCGCATCGGCAAGCCGCGCTCTGTGCAAGCGGTTGTAGTAGTGATTGGCGTATCCTTTTTTCTGCTCGTAGTGTTGCTTGATAATCGCGGGCATCTTTTTGCGAGGATCGCTTGATTTGTTGGAAAACTTCGGCCGTGGTGGACGTTTGGGATCCTCTTGGGGTGGATCGCCATCCGGATGCCGAGGCGGCGGGGCAGACTTGTCTGCTAGTTTCGCTGCCAACTCACCCGCCGAATGCACACCACCGAGTCGCACTGGAACCCGATAGACTTCGCCGTCTCGCCGGTAGACGAGGGGGACCCGCCAGAGCCGCGGGAGCGTACCGAGCACATTTTTTAGCCCATTGACGGTGCGAATCGGTCGACCGGCCAATTTAACAATTTCATCATCCAGACGAAGTCCTCGCCGGTAGGCATCGGTATCTTCGAGAATATTGCTGACCACAACGTGTCCTTCATCATCACTCGCGACAATCGCCCCGAGCGTTGCATGATCCACAATCCGCCCGCTCCGTAAATACCCAAGAAAGTTCTTGATCTGGTTGATCGAAATGGCATAACCGACGCCCACATTGACCCGTCCTCTTTTCTCAAAAGACCCGCGGCCATTGATCCCAATCAACTCGCCACGGCCATTGAAAAGGGGGCCCCCGGAATTGCCTGGATTGATCGCCGCATCTGTTTGCAGGCAATCGGTATATTCCAACAGCGTACCGGAGGGATACTGGTAACGATGAACTCCGGAAATAATCCCATAAGAAACACTCGGCATGAAATCGGTCGCCAAAAGAAATGGATTGCCGATCAGATAGACCCAATCCCCCGCGCGGACCTTGTCGCTGTCGCCCATTTCTGCCACCGGGAAATCATTGCGGCCAAACAACTTAATCAGCGCTACATCGCCTGTGGGATCCACACCGACGATCACCGCATCGTAAAGCCTGCCGTCGTTTAAGCCGCACTTCATTGCCGTACCCGAAGGTGCCGCCACATGAAAGTTCGTCAGTGCGTAGCCGTCGGGAGAGATCAGCACACCCGATCCCCCACCCCCACCGTGGGGGCCGAACACGGCAAGCGTCGAGGCAGATGCCCTACGGACAACAGCAATTCTTTCCATCTCAGCATCGAGTACGGTCGCTGGCACCTCGGCCTGCACCAGACCCTGGACTGCCAACAGCAGGGAGATCCCGAACGCCAGCATGAGACTTTGCCGTTTCATTTAACAATCCTGGCATTGCAGAGGTTCAGATGATCGCCCACATCCTGGTTCTCGCCATAATCGACAAACAATTCTAGGAGACGCACACCCGTCAGATCAACGGAGATATCGCGTGGCCCGCCACGCCCACTCACTTCCGTGGCAAACAATTCGTCGCCATCGCCAAGAATGACCAGTCGCACGTGCCCTGACTGCCGGGTACTCGCATCGATGCCGGCGCGGGCGTGAAAACGGCGGGCACCATCGGGCAACTTGTAAATCATCCGCGTGCGACTGTGCAGCGAGATGCCACGATCGTACGATTCGATGTTTGCAGCCGCTCCACCGCCATTGGCAACCCGTAGCCGACCCTCATCCGAACCCGCTCGACTGCGGGCCAGTGCACGATCCTTTTTGGGCCGGTAAAATCGTTTCAGGATCTCCCCGAACCCTTCCACTCCTATGTAAGGCGTCCATTCAACAGCCACGGGTTCCAACTGCGATAAATAAACGATTTTATCCAACGAGAAATCGATCTTCCTGATGCCGCTGTAGGGATACTCCACCTTCAATCCCGCAGGCGTTCGAACCAACACTCCATCAGGCCCTGCCGACCATTCGGCGGCTTCCACGACTGATCCGTCCAGCGTCGATAACCGCAAAATAGCAGGTGGGTGATCCGGCGGCCCGCGATGTCCGTAAACCACGCCTTCGATCTTGGTGATTCTTACGGGGAGGACCTCT
>JAUWIQ010000309.1 GCA_030605285.1 Planctomycetota bacterium | reverse complement strand
GAAAGACCGATGATTATGGTTACAACATCGTCGAAAATCCCGTGCACATCCGCGACCTACACGCCACGATTCTGCACTGTCTGGGGATGGACCACCGGCGGCTGACGTTTCCCTTTCAGGGACTTGAGCAGCGGCTTACGGGGGTGGAAGCCGAGGCCCGCGTGCTCCACGATATCCTGGCTTAATCGATGTGGGCGACGCCAGATGTGGCGACACTGCCTACGGACAGCCGACACCGGATATCAACTCTCTTTGAGTGCGCGATTTAAATCAAGGATCGCCTGCTTGCCATCGCCGAAGAACATCAGGCAATTATCTGCCGCAAACAGGGGATTCGGAACGCCAGCAAAACCGGGGCTTAAGCTTCTTTTAACCACGACCACCGTACGGGCCTGATCGACATTCAGAATGGGCATCCCTGCAATCGGGCTTGCCGGATCGTTGCGAGCATCAGGATTGACCACATCGTTGGCTCCGATCACAAGGACCACATCCGTTTGGGCAAAAGACGGATTGATTTCGTCCATCTCTTTGAGCTTTTCGTAAGGCACTTCCGCTTCGGCCAACAGCACGTTCATGTGCCCCGGCATGCGGCCAGCGACCGGATGGATCGCAAATTCAACCTCCACGCCACGCGATTCCAAGTCGTTCGCCAATTCGCGGACGGCGTGCTGCGCCTGGGCGACTGCCATCCCATAACCGGGAACCACCACGACCCGTTCAACACTATCAAAGAGCATGGCAACCTCGTCGGCGGAGGTGCTTTTAATCTTCCCGGCATAGACTTCATCTGCATCGGCCGCTTCCCCTGCTGCCTCCAGTACCCCAAAGAGGACATGAAACAGCGAGCGATTCATCGCCTTACACATAATTTGTGTAAGGATCACACCCGAAGCGCCAACCAAAGAACCAGCAATAATCAGCACGTTGTTATCAACCACAAAACCGGTAGCTGC
Organism: Planctomycetota bacterium; assembly: GCA_030605285.1. Next base: position 2,736 of record JAUWIQ010000309.1, on the reverse strand, counting down.
AGCCGCAAGCCCCGAATACGAATTGAGCAGCGCGATCACCACAGGCATATCCGCTCCGCCAATCGGCAAAACAAGTGTGATACCGAGTACCGAGGCCAGCGAGAGGAAAATGAAAAAAAAGAATGGATTGGGGAAGGAAATAACCAGTAGACCCACCAGCAGGGTCCCGACCGCAAGCACAAGATTTGCCCACTGCTGTCCCGAAAAGCGAATCGGCTTGCGGAGGAAATCGAGCTCCTGCAGTTTGCCAAAGGCGATGAGGCTGCCCCAAAAAGTAACTGCGCCGATTAGCCCCGAACAGACAATCGCCACACTCGTGATGATGCTTTCGGTCCCTAGGGCCAAAGCTGCAAACGCCACCAAGACGGCCGCTCCGCCACCGAGTCCGTTGAAGCGTGCCCCCACCTGTGGCATCGTCGTCATCTGTACTTTGATCGCCATTACGGCGCCCACGATTGCCCCCAGGGCAATCCCCAATGCAATCGTTGTATAACCGAGTACTTGGTGATCGCAAAGTGTTGCAACGACGGCGAGGAGCATGCCGAACGCGCCCAACAAGTTCCCCCGGACAGCCGTCCGAGGATGCGTAAGACCCTTGAGTCCAAGAATGAACAGAATGCCCGCCACCAGATAAGCCAGATTAATAAAATGCTGTTGTTCCATGGTGGATTATTTTTTCCTCCGGAACATTTGGAGCATACGATTGGTGACAAGAAAACCGCCCACCACATTGATGGTGGCCATTACCAGGGCAATAAAACCGAAAATGGTTGCCATCGAACTGCTCCCACTACCAATGGCAACAAGTGCGCCCACAACGGTGATTCCACTGATGGCATTGGAGCCCGACATCAACGGCGTGTGCAGCGTGGGGGGGATTTTTGTGATGATTTCAAACCCAACAAACACGGCCAGCGCAAAAATGGTCAGGCCAGTAATGAGTGTTGCAATATCCATAGTGAACCGTTTTCTATTTATTCCCGTTTGAATTTTACGAAGCGTCCGAATTCGTGTCCCCATCCTCCAGGGAAATTGGGGAAAGATCTGCGGATTTCTCACTTTCGCTCTCTGCTGGTTCTTGGAGCGGAGGCAGCTTGAGAATTTCGCGAAGGCGAGTACTGGTCACTTCCCCACCGCGTGCGACCATCGTCTCCCGCGTAATTTCGTCCTTGAGATCAAATTTCGCCTGACCCTCCGAAACAAGATGCTGCAAAAAGTTGGTAATGTTCTTGGCATACATCTGACTCGCATGATACGGGACCTCACTTGGCAGATTGGTCGGTCCCAAAATCGTGACCCCATAGTCGACTACCTCTGAATCTGCCTGCGAGAGTTCACAATTCCCCCCGCGCTCCGCCGCCAGATCAACAATAATACTGCCCGGTCGCATTCCTTTGACCGCAGCGGTGGTGATCAAAAGAGGAGATAGTCGACCGGGAATCGCTGCAGTGGTCACCACCACATCGGACTGCGCGACTATCTCGGCCATGAGGGCACGCTGCTTGGTATAAAACTCCTCACCCATCGCTTTGGCATAGCCTCCCTGACCTTCCGCTGAATCTGTTTCGAGTGCCATTTCGACAAACTTGGCGCCCAGGCTTTCGACTTGCTCTTTCACGGCGGGCCGCACGTCGTACGCACTCACGATACCGCCCAGCCTACGCGCAGTCGCAATCGCTTGCAGTCCTGCAACGCCGCCCCCAATGACAAAAACCTTAGCGGCAGACAGTGTTCCCGCCGCAGTCATCACCATCGGAAATATTTTGGGGAGTTTTGTGGCGGCAAGTAGCACCGCATGGTAACCGGCCACGGTCGCCATGGAGGAGAGTACGTCCATGCTCTGGGCCCGGGTGATACGAGGAATCAACTCCATGGCAAACAGCGTCACACCGCGAGCCGCCAAATCCTGAATCGCAGCGGCATCCCCCAATGGATCGGCCATGCCGATCACAATCTGCCCCTGCTTGAGTCGCGACAGATCAGCTTGGAAACCTTCGCGATTTGCACCTGCAGTCCGTACCTGAGCAATAATATCCGAAGCAAAAAGAGTCTCTCGGTCAGCAACCATCTCAGCCCCCGCCTCTGCGTAGGCCTGATCGGGATAGCCTGCCTGCTGCCCGGCTCCTGCCTCAATACGCACCTCCAAGCCTAACTTTTTAAGCGGTCCGATGGCGGCTGGAATTAGGGCGACACGACGCTCACCGGGATAGGTTTCGAGAGGAACCGCGAGTCGCATGCCAATGACCGAGAAAGGTTTAAAAAACAGGGAGAAAATATTTCTACAGGCCCGATAGCTTACTCATCACCCCGCGTACCGCCTAGAGCGGGTAGGCAAGGCCATCGGCTGGCCAGAAATCTACTCCACAAACCGCATTTTGTCCGTGCCCTGGATTCCTGTTTTTCAGCACTTCTCCACTATGCGGTACCTTGTAGATTTCCCGCAAGAAAGCTACTTTGGAGGATTCTCTTAGTAAACGGGTTGGGGGGGTGTCGCCGATGGTGGCACAAACCGACAAAACAAAATGCTTGTGGGTAAAAGAATCTGATGAAAACCTTTATGGCAAAACCTGGACAGGTTGAACGCCAGTGGTGGTTCTTCGACGCCGAAGATCAGGTCGTCGGGAGAATGGCAACCAAGATTGCGACCCTGCTGATGGGCAAGCATCGACCGACTTTTACGCCCCATGTCGATACGGGCGACTGCGTCGTAGTCGTCAATGCTGAAAAAATACATTT
>JAUWIQ010000128.1 GCA_030605285.1 Planctomycetota bacterium | reverse complement strand
GTTGTTCGATGTCGTCACCCCAGAATTCGATGCGATAAGCAAACTCTTCGTAGGAGGGCCACAGCTCGACACAATCTCCGCGCACGCGGAATTTTCCAGAAGCGAATTCGATGTCATTGCGTTCGTATTGGATATTTACCAGCTTGGTAAGAACAAGATCACGGTCGACCACTTCTCCCCGGCGGATATGGACCATCATGTCGCGATAGTCCTCCGGGGAGCCAAGCCCATAGATGCAGGAAACACTCGCCACCACGATCACATCCTGACGGCTGACGAGGGCACTGGTCGAGGCGAGTCGCAGACGATCTATCTGCTGGTTGATCGAAGCATCTTTTTCGATGTAAATATCGCGTTGCGGGATATAAGCTTCCGGTTGGTAGTAGTCGTAATAACTGACAAAATATTGGACGGCGTTGTGAGGAAAGAATTCCCGGAATTCGGAGTACAACTGAGCGGCTAGTGTCTTGTTATGGGAGAGTACCAGGGTGGGTCGTTGCACCTTCTCGATAACATTGGCCATGGTGAAGGTTTTTCCGGAACCGGTAACCCCCATGAGGATCTGTTCACGAGTCCCCGTGGCAATGCGCTCGGCAAGTGCTTGGATTGCTTGGGGTTGGTCCCCGGCGGGATCAAAAGGGCTGACCAATTGAAACGGCATGGATTGGATTTCCGCGAACTTCGAATCGGGTGCATCGGCATTATTGCCGAATCGTACGGGCAACGCCAAGCCGCGAGTCGGCTCAATTCTGACCACGACCAAGGGAACGAAGTCCGATCCAGGTCCGTTGGAGGTGTCCATCAGGTATGATGGAGAGATCATGCCGAGAGATTTTCAACAACTGGATTGGACGGATTTGGTCCAAGAGGATTGCCGACAGATTGTACGGTTGGCCGTGCGCGAAGATCTCGATCGTGGCCAAGATTGGACGAGTCTCTCCCTGATCTCTGCCGAAGCGACCGATGTGGCGACAGTTGTTGCCAGAGAGCAGGGCGTGGTTGCGGGATTGTTGGCCTCTCAGTTGGCGCTGCAAGAAATGGCGACCGATATCGTCTGGTCGCCCCATGTCCAAGATGGTGATGCGGTGGTTTCTGGGCAACCGTTGGCCTCTCTTGCGGGGTCGACGCGGGATATTCTCACGACAGAACGTATTATTCTGAATCTACTCGGCAAGCTCTCAGGGATTGCCACCCTGACCCGCCAGTATGTCGATCTGACTGCTGATTCGCACGCGGAAATATACGATACCCGCAAGACGACTCCAGGTTGGCGGCGCTTGGAGAAGTACGCTGTCCGTTGTGGTGGTGGGCACAATCATCGCACAGGCCTCTTCGATGCGATTCTGATCAAAGACAATCATCTGGCCAGTGCTGCACGCCAGGAAGTAAGGACTCCGGATATCCTTGGAGTGTCCGAAAACACCAGCCCACGGTGTGGCCCAGTCGTGGCCGTTGAAAAAGTTCGCGAGTTTATGGTCGCAAATCCTAGGCTGGCTGTTAATGAAATGGTCATCGAAATCGAAGTCGAATCCTTGGACCAGCTTTCCGAGTTACTGCCCGCCGCTCCCGATATCATTCTGCTTGACAACATGTCGATCGATCAATTGCGTCAGGCAGTTGCTTTGCGAGATGATGTCAATGATCAGGTAATGCTGGAGGCCTCGGGGGGGGTGAATCTTGCGAACGTGTCTGAGATTGCGGCAACGGGAATCGACCGGATTAGTGTCGGTGCCCTGACCCATTCTGCCTGTGCGCTCAATGTGGCCCTGGATTGGTCAAAGTCGCTGCCTTGATTGAGGCGAGGCCTGGTTTAAAAACGTGGGCAACTTGGCAAAAATGCCAGCAAGTCTGTTGGCGCGGAGAAATCGCGGGCCGAATTTACCCTGCTGCGAATAATCGTCGGTTGGAAGATGCCTTTTGAGCCCGCTGAGGGAAATCGAGACCTTCCTCGAGTCCCTTGTCTATAATGCACTATTCTCCTGGGGTGCCTCTACGGGAGTCCCCAAGGCTTACCCGACTGATACAACAGGCATCGATCGAGTTGGAGATGCAGCCCGGAAATCAGACTTTTTGTGATTTTACTTGTTTTTTTTGTGGGGTCAGCGATTCTATCTGGGGGGCCGAATTCACGGTTTGTCGGTCCACTGGCTCAGATCGCCCGTCTCGCCGGACGGTTTGGAGAAATACGAATGTGGACACGAACAAAATATCGTGGAGCGATCAACGTCATCCTACTTGGGTGCCTGCTTATTCTCGCTCCGATCAGCGAGCTCGCAGCGCAAACGGATCCGGCTGCAAAAGGTCTGCCGGTGGAGCGTGAGTCGCTTAAAGTGACATCGGCAGAAGAAAATGCTCCCGAATCGCTGCATCCGTTGGCACCGGCAGTACGGCTTGCCCGCGAGACCGCTGAATTCATAGACCGCAGTGTGCAGGACTACACCTGCAATCTCGTCATGCGGGAGCGGATCAAAGGGCGACTCAAGTACCATGAAGTCGCCCACCTCAAAGTTCGCCGCGCGCAATGGGATGAGGATCATCTTCTCCAGCCTTTTTCTGTTTACCTGCATTTTCTATTGCCATCCAGAGTGAAGGGTCGTGAAGTTCTGTATGTAAGCGATGAAAATAATGGCGACATGATTGCAAGGAATGGGGGGGACAATAATCTCCAAGATATCACGCTGGCGATGAAACCCGACAGTAAGCGGGCGATGCGGGGCCGACACTACCCGATCACGGAGATTGGCATCGGGAGCATCATTGCACGCCTGATGGATGAGGCCGAGCTGGCCATGGAGGCCGACCAGGAGCGGCGAGAATGTCAGGTACGGTTTCTCGAGGGTGCGAAGATTGAAGGCCGTTCTTGTCAGTGTATTCAGGTCACCTTTCCCGTGCGACGAGAATATCTGAAATTTCACATCGCGCGGATCTTTCTTGACGACGAGACAAAACTACCGATTCGCTTTGCGGCATATACGTGGCCCAGAGAATCCGGTGGACCGCCTCGACTCATGGAGGAGTACACATTTCTGGATCTGCAGGTGAATGTCGGGTTGTCGGACCAAGATTTTGATCGGCAGAATCCTGCCTACAGATTTTACTTGGCCGAGGAAGGTTCGCTGACGCAGTCCAGTCTGGCCTTTCCGCCCGACGAGGATTGAGTCGATTCTCTGAACCGTCCATTCGCGAGTCTTACGGTTTCGGGCCTACGCCGAGAGCCGCTCTCTTAGGCGGTCTGCTGATTGTGCTCTGCCTGGCAGTTGCGTCATGACGGAATGACTCCCGCTTTCACGGCAGGCTGGGAAGCGACTCGGCGGTTGTCTATGATGGTGGCTAACGAGTGCGCTTAAGACTAACGAGAAAACGCAATGAGTCGGACTAAGTCAAAACGATCTGTATCTCCCCCGCGGAAAAGTAGTCGCAGCAAGCGAGCGGGGAAACAGAACTCCCAGCGCCTAGCGACCGGTCCCCAACGGCTGCAAAAAGTACTCGCTGCTGCCGGGATTGCCAGCCGAAGACAATGTGAACAACTCATTTTGGAAGGTCGGGGTGAAATCGATGGGAAGGCGGTCACCACCCTGGGGACGAGAGTGGATGTGAGTTCCGAGAAGATTCGCGTCGATGGGGTGCCGCTCGCCGCGCCGAAACTTACTTATTATCTGATCAACAAGCCCCGGGGTGTTGTCTCGACCGATCGCGATCCCGCAGGTCGGCCTCGCGTGGTCGATATGGTTCCTGGAGAGGATGCCCGTCTCTTTACGGTGGGTCGTCTGGACCTGGAGAGCGAGGGGTTGATGTTGCTCACCAACGATGGGGAACTGGCTCACCGTCTGGCACATCCGCGATATGGCGTGGAAAAAACGTATCAGGTACAGGTTGCGGGAGTTCCGGAGAAGAAGGTACTCGATCAATTATGTCGTGGCGTGCGACTGGCCGAAGCCGAAGTGGCGGTGGCAGCGTTGCGTGTCAAGCGCACACAGAAACAGAGTACCATTCTAGAAATGGTCCTGCGCGAAGGAAAAAATCGAGAAATTCGTCGCATCCTTGCCGCAGTGGGGCATAAGGTACAGCGGCTCCGGCGAGTTGCGATAGGGCCTCTGAAACTCGGGCGACTTCCGTTGGGTGCCGTGCGACCGCTAACGCGATTGGAGATTGCCGCGTTGCAGGGCGTGGCGACTCTTGAATTGCCAACTTCCCCAACGCCTAAAAAACCTCGGGTGGCGAGTCGCCGTGCTGGTAGTGGTCGGAGGAATCGATGAGCAACCCGCTGCGTGCTCAATATTATGCCGATCATGCCCAGCAGTGCCGCGCCGTGGTCATGGAAAATGTCCGTCTTGCAAAAGCGACGTATCGGGTCCGATTTCAGTGCCCTGAAATTGCTGCGAGAATCACGCCGGGACAGTTTGTGATGCTGCGATTGGCGGGTTGCGACGATCCTCTTTTGGGTCGGCCGCTGGCACTCTACGATACGGTACTCGACGAGTCGGGTGCGGCCGTTGGCCTGGACCTTGTCTATCTGGTGTTGGGAAAGATGACTTCCCATCTGGCCCAATTCGATCCCGGGGGGCAGCTCGAGTTGTGGGGGCCGCTTGGCAACGGCTTTCTCCCGCAGCCTACAAGGCATCTGGTGATGGTTGCCGGGGGGATCGGCCAGACACCTTTTCCGGCGCTGGCGCAGGAGTATCTGGGACATCGACGCTACGGGGATCCGCCGCGCGAAGTGCCTCGCGCCGAGCGGGTGACACTCTGTTACGGCGCCCGCAGTAAGGACTATCTGGCCGATGTTGAGCGATTTGAGCAAATGGGTGTTGATGTGAGAGTCAGCACCGACGACGGATCGTGTGGGCACTCCGGGCTGGTGACCGAGGTTCTGGGGGAGTTGTTATCCTCAGATGGCCAGGCCGCTCGAATCGTTTGCTGTGGTCCGGAGCCGATGATGGAGGCGACCGCCAAACTGGCTGCCGAGGCGGGCATCGCATGTCAGGTTTCATTGGAGACCCCGATGGCCTGTGGAATCGGTATTTGCTATAGCTGCGTTGCTAAGGTACGTACCGAAGAGGGGCACTGGGATTACCAACGCACCTGTGTGGAGGGGCCGGTGTTTGCTGCCGAGAAAATCCTCTGGTGAGTTTTCACAGGTCAATTCTCTCAGCCTTGCCAAGCTTCGGCCCCGTCTTCATCCCGCCATCTCGTGAGAGCTCGATCCGCCCCCCTGTGGAACAGAGCAAAGGGGTGCCGCGGTTTCTCAAGGCAGCGGAAGTTGGCAAGTGTATCCCATCCGCTTCCACGATCGCGCTGAGGAGAGAGGCCGACACGCCCTCAAGGGGCTTTTTGACGAGACTTGATTGGCTGCACGCCGCCGGATCTTGGAATAATTAGCACGATGGTCTATCATAAATCGTAGCGATCCCACCCCTTAGTGCCTGTGGTACCGGAGAGTTGTTTTGCCTGGTCCGGGCCCTCTGAAACCGAAGGAAAGCAAGTTCATGAAACCCCTTGTTTGTCGTTTCGCTTTGTTTATTGCCCTTGGACTCTTTGTCTCTCCGGCGGGAGCCGGCAAGATTGTCGAGAAAGCGGTCGATACGCCGCGCCCGTTGACGCCCGCCGAAAGTGCCACGCATTTCCAAGTCCCAGAGGATTTGCGTTTGGAATTGGTCGCCTCAGAGCCACTCGTGACTGAACCGGTCTGCACAGCTTTTGATGAAAAGGGCAACTTATTTGTCGCCGAGTTGCACGGCTACAACTACGAGGGATATCTCGATGTTGTTGAACTCAACAAGACCGGCGAGCTGGATACCAAGGTACGGCGGATTCCCGCCTCGAAGGAGAATATTGAAAAAGCTAAAAATTTTCAGCGCGGTGCGGTGAAATTACTCCGGGATACCGATGGAGATGGTGTGATGGATGAGGCGAGCATCTGGGCGGATGACCTGGATCCCTGTTATGGAATCGTCCCGGTCCGCAACGGCGTAATTGCCGTTGCCGCGCCCGATATTGTCTATCTTGCAGACAACGATGGGGATGGTGAGTGCGACTTTCGTGAAACGCTTTTTACCGGTTTTAATGTCAGTGTACTCGAGCGGGCGATCAACAATCCACGTTGGGGGAAAGATAATTGGATCTACGTCGGCGGCGGTGGCGGTGGTGGTACGATTACGGGGCCTCACCTCAAGCAACCGGTAGAAATG
>JAUWIQ010000184.1 GCA_030605285.1 Planctomycetota bacterium | reverse complement strand
GCGCCGAGGAAATACACCATCTTCTCTCAGCATGGCTGGAGGACGCCAACACCAGGACGATTGATTCCTGCTATGCACTGGAGTGTGTCGCCTGGGCTTGGTCCTTGGCAGATCTATCCACCCACTGCCCAGATACCCTCTGGTGGCGACTCCAGGATCGCCTGATTCAAAACACTGCCAACAGCTGTCAGCTCGACATAACCAACCAACCGCTCTGCGCAGTTCTTCTCGGCGGAGAGCTCCCCCTCGTGCTTGCCCATTTCTTTCCCGAGCAGAAGGTGACCGCGGAATTGCAGAGCCTAGCAATCACCAGTCTCTCCGAATCACTTACAGAGCTCCTGGACGGCGAGGGAATGCCACCCGCAGCACATCTGCTGTTATTGCGTCCGCTGCTTGGCAGCTGGACCCGCTGTCGGGCAATCATGGCGAAGCGGCGCAAATTGGTGTGGAGCGATGGTGCCGAGATGCAATACCGCTGGCTCGTGACGCAATCCTTGCGAATGAGTCGGCCCGGGGGCGAAATGGTCTTCCATGGCAATGCCCCCGGCGGAGATGTGCGCGAACTTTTCCAGGCTGCGCTGCAGCTCGGCGGGAACGAGCTAGATGCTCTGGCAGCCACCTGCCTGTGGGACAGTCGGAAAGCAACCGAGGGGGTTACGAATAAGCAACTTTCTCCGGCATATAACTCCGAGTGGTCTGCTTTGGCCGTGCTACGGAACAAATGGTCGCACAAGGCGCGACAGGTAGCCGTAACCTATGCGGACGGGCAAAACCGCCTGGAGTTCTGCCACGGATCTTCGGTCGCGCTTGCGGGTAACTGGCAATTCACAATTGTCTGCAACGGCCACAAGGTACCACAGGACCCTGAGGCCGAATGGGACGAAGTCGCCTGGGAATCGGACAGCGATCTCGATTATCTCGAGCTTGAGATGGAGGTTGCCCCAAAGATCCGTCTGCAACGGAGCTTTCTTCTCGCGCGGGAAGACCAATTCTTGGTCCTGGCAGATGCGGTCCTCTGTGACGAACCGGAGTCGATTGAATACCAGAGCCGAATACCGCTAGGTGACAAGATTACGATCCACCCCGCGTCCGATACCCATGAAATAACTCTGAAATCGCCTCGACCCGTCGCACAGGTTCTACCCCTTTGGCTCCCAGAATGGCGTAGCGGAAGGAACAGAGGGATCCTGGACATTCAGCAACACCAGATCGTGATGGAACATTCGGGCCGTGGCCGGCTTTTTACACCGCTGTTTTTTGATCTCTCCCCGAAACGATTTTCTCGCCCCCTAACGTGGCGCCAGTTGGCGGTCGGCCACAACCGTAAAAACGTAACACGTGATGAAGCGGTCGGTTACCGCGTGCAGATTGGAGGCGAACAGTGGCTACTGTACCGCTCGCTCACCGAACCATTGAACCGGACAGTGCTTGGACAGAACCTGATGTGCGAACTACATGTGAGCCGATTTCTAGGGACAGGGGACGTGGAGGAACTCATTGAAGTTCAGTAGCGGCAATGACGGATGTCCAGCGCATAATCGCCCAAAACATCGGTTGCATTCGCGAACGCATTGCAACAGCAGCGAGTCGCGCAGGTCGCTCTGCCGCAAATATTCGTCTGGTTGCCGTCACGAAATACGCCACCGCAGAAGCCACACGTCAACTCGCGCTCGCGGGACTCAAAGATCTTGGTGAGAGCCGGCCCCAACAGCTTTGGGAAAAAGCAACTGCCTTAAGCGGAGAGGACATTCACTGGCATTTAGTAGGTCACCTGCAGCGCAATAAGGTGGCCCGCACGGTTCCCCTGGTGCATCTGATCCACTCGATCGATAGCCTACGGCTGATGGAAGAGATTAGCCGGGAAGGAAGCAGGCAAAATATCAAAATCGCGGGATTGCTGGAGGTTAATATTTCGGGGGATACCGAAAAGCACGGCTTTCATCCCAAGCAGTTAACGACCGCACTGCAGGCGGCCGCCAATTTTTCGCACCTCGAAATCCGAGGCCTGATGGCCATGGCACATCGCGAAGGGGGGCGTGAGGTCGCCCGCCGGGACTTTGCTGCCGTACGAGAAGTCCGGGATCGGCTCGCCAATTCGCTTCCGGATGGAGTCTCCCTGCAGGAGTTATCACTCGGCATGAGTGAGGATTTTGAGGAGGCAATTCTTGAGGGAGCCACTATTTTGCGGGTTGGCCGTGCGCTGTTCGACGGCATCGTAACGTAAGCTGGCCCATGCCGACTTTCATTACTCGTCAAAATGGATTTCGAGAATCTCGAATTTCATCGTCCCGGCCGGGACAGCAATTTTCACTTTGTCCCCGAGCTTTTTCCCTAACAAACCCTGCGCTAGCGGACTGGTTACGAGAATCTTACCTTGGTCGTAATCTTCTTCGCCAGCACCCACGAGCACGAACGTCTCCTCATCATCAAATTCAAGATCCTTGACAACGACTCTGGCACTAAAAGCGACCTGATCTTTAGCAAGATTGGAGGTGTCAACAATATCGGCACGGGCCAACTTATCTTTAAGCAGATTAATTTTAGCCTGGAGCATTCCCTGGCTTTCACGGGCCCCGTGGTATTCGGCATTCTCGCTTAAATCCCCTTCGGCGCGGGCTGCTGCGATGCGTTTCTCGATTATTGGCATTTCCTCATTTTGAAAATGCTCCACTTCGCCGCGGATCTTATTGTAGCCGATCTGGGTCATGGGAATCCGCTCAGACATGTTGCACCTATTGCGTTCAACAACCCACTTGAATTACGTAAAACCAACCTCAACCACTCTCGACCGTTGGAGATCGAATTGGGTTTCTATTGTCGCGTAAATTACTCGAGACGTAAAGGAGACTACAAGTGGGGAGCCGACCTGTGCCTAAAATTCGAATGCTTTCCCATGCGATTTCACCCCCACATCTGGCCAAACAAAAACACGAACTGCTCGGCTGCTGAGTCACGACCGCTACGGCACGGACTGCCCCTCACGCCGCTGCGGGTCGTGACCGCAGCGCCATCCGCTGCAACGAACAGGCTGTTTGCCGGCATGTCTCAAATCCCCGCGAGGGTCTCAGGTAGATCTTGGAGAAGTTGTAGCCCAATCGCAACACCGCCCAGGGCGAGATTCAACCCCGGCAGATGAATCTGCAACAAACGCCGCCCGGTATTGTTTTGCAAAATAGAGTACCCAGGCGAGAACAATACCCACGGCGCAGGAGACCGGAAACAAATACACAGCAAAAAATGCGACATGATCCAGGGAGCCCGCAGCGGGAACCGAAAAGACACGGAAGGAAATCATTGCGGGCCAGATCCCCGCCACGCCGAACACGCCAACGAGACATGGCGCACGGAGCAGATAATTACGGGGGTTGTTCATGATCTGATTGTCGCGTTGCCGCACGCGCTGCGGCCCGTAATGAAGCTTACGGTTCCTAAAGAGGCCGTTTAACAGATGGCCTAGGAGGGACAAAAAAAGAATCTTTAACCCTGGGCATATTGACACGTCGGCACGAGCTGCGAGAGTGTTGGGAGCCGTGGCAAAAAACATCTCCGGCAACCCCCGCCGTCGGCAAGCTCGCAGTTGCAATCCACACAGAGGGACGCAGCCATGACCCAAGTCTTCGTGTCTTCTGAGCGATTCTTTTTTGTCGCGCTCGCGTTAACCCTTCTTATCGGCCCGGCGGCCCACGCCGCAGGGGACGACGAGCCGGAGCATGCACACCTCGAGCAAATCTCCGCGCGCCTTTTGACGGACGGTAAGACATTCGGCAACAACCCGGCGGTGGCTGTTGATCCATACGGCAATGCTGCTGTGACCTGGATCCGTCACACGACCGACAAGGGAGACGAGGTGGTCGTTTCCGGTCCCGACGGCAAACATCCCTTTGTCCTGACTCCCGAACTCGGGCAATACCTGCGTCCTGTCCTGGCCGCTGCCGGAGAGCGACTCCACTGTGTCTGGACGCAGACCAACAAAGACCAAGTCTCCACCATCTGGCAAGCCGTCCGCCGTGAGGGCGTGTGGTCACCCGCTGCGCGGCTGTTGCCGGATGAAAAACGTGCGCACCAGAACCCCGAAATCGCCGCCACCCCGGGAGGCCGCGTGGCGGTCGTCTATCAGTTACATAATGGCACAAACTACGAGATCCAGCTTAAAGACGAGGGTTTGGTTCGACGACTCAGCGACCCTGCTGTGAACGCCTGGGATCCCGCGATCGTGTTTAGCTCCGCCGGCGTATGGCATGTGGTCTGGAGCGGGTTTTCTGAGGGCGACTACGATATTTATTATCAGCGGGAGGGGGTCGCGGCTCCGCGGCGTATTTCCTCACGAGGCCAATACGATCTGCACCCGGCTTTGGCGGCGGCCGCGAAGGACCTGATCTGGATCACCTGGGATGCGGTAGAAATTCCGGGTCATGCCAATTCGGGTTCGACGACCATCACCGGCGCAAATCCCGCTAACAAAATTCCTTCGAACTATGGCAAAGGCCAAAACTCCTGGATCGAGGTCCGAGTACTCGACGAGGACAAACTTTGGATGCCGGGCAATCCTCGCAAAGAGATTGTGCCCCCGCCAGGTTATCGGACCGGCCACGCAGGGTTGCCGAAGATTGTGGTGGGCCACGATGGCTCGGTTTGGATCGCCTACCGCGCACTACATAACCAACGCGGGGGCTGGCTCGCGCGCGGGGGCACCTCCTATTACTGGGACCTGCTCGCCCGGCCACTCGAGGGCGACCATTGGGGCGAGGCTGAGAGACTTCAATATTCAGATGGCTATCTGGAAGAGCCCTCCGTGGCACGCGGACCGGAAAAAATATATCTCGCCTACGGCGGCGAGCAGCGACTCGGATCGCACGAGCGGCTCAAGCGGACCCGGGAAGGCAAACCACCGCAAAAACCCGACCCGCACAACCACCATAGCGATTTTTTTGGTCGGGTCGGCTGCAACGGCGAGGTGTTTTTGGCCAGGCTCCCGAACGATCACGCGCAGACTCCGATACTCGTCGCGGCCCCGCCGTTCAATGACCGCCCCATGCCCTCCCGGATTCGCCGTGGACCCTACGAGGTAACGGCAGGAAATAAAAAATACCGGCTTCTCTGGGGCGACACCCATCGGCACTCCAACGTCTCGCGGTGCAGTGTGGGGCTGGAACCGACACCGGATGAT
>JAUWIQ010000146.1 GCA_030605285.1 Planctomycetota bacterium | reverse complement strand
GCCAGAATGGTCAGGGCGCTGACGGACAGCAGCGTGGCCCGAACAACCGGGGCCAGGGCGCTGGCGGGAAACAGCGTGGCCCGAACAACCGGGGCCAGGGCGCTGGCGGGAAACAGCGTGGCCCGAACCGGGCTGGAGCCAGTCGGGGTCCGGGCGGCGGGAATCGCAGTGGTGGGAATCGCAGTGGCGGGAATCGCAGTGGTGGGAATCGCAGTGGTGGGAATCGCAGTGGCGGAGGTCCACGCAGGTAAGCGGTTTGCCAAACTAAGAATGAAATCACAAACCCGCTGCCTACCGATCGGGTGGGCAGCGGGTTTTGTTTTGGCAACGGATCAAAAATTAGCGGTTTCGATCTTTCTCTGCGTTGATCAGTGCAGCATCTGTTTGGATTTTACACCAAATTGCGTTCCCACAACGCTCGTGCTTTGCGGCACTTTTCCTGTTCGGACCTCTTGCTCGACAACGTCTTTGTCTTGCTGGCTCGTGGCGTCGATCCGGATGATTTTCAACGTCTTGCCGCCCTCGCTCCAGCCATGTGCCCAGGCGACACCGCCATCCGGCAACTGTTTAAAGTCGGCGCGCGGAGATGCCCGCACGGGCAAAATTTCCGTAGTGCCCAACGGATTGGCATCGCTGTCGTAGAGTTGAAATTTTCTCTCCCAATTTCCTGCCTCGAGCCACGAGACGAGAATCTTGTCCGATCCGTAGCGAGCAACTTTCACGTTGAGTTGATCCGCATCCGCATCCTGGAGGTATTTATGGACCGACTGCCGGTGGGGCGGTTTCTGTGAGAAATCGGCCAGGGCCACACTCCAGTGTTTTCTGCCCCCCTGTTTGCTCGAAAACGCCATAAACATTTTGTCGTTTAGGGCAACCAGACCACCAATCCGTCCACCCGTCCCACCGCTGAAGTCGCCCCAGGTGTAGGAAATTCGTTTGGCGTTGTGATTGAAGTAAAATCCGGTCCCCGGATAGGCATCGGAAAGGGCGAGCGGCATGAATTGCTCACCGGCGGTCGATAACCTCATATCGATACTGTGGCTCCCCCCCCAGGACCCGCCGCCCTCGAGAATTTCGCCCTCAGGATCTACGAAGCGGACGGCGTCCCCCTCATGACCTCCACGATGCACGGCGAAGTAAGTGCCGTAGACATGTCCGTTCCAGGCGACGCTTCCCCAGTGGATGTCCCGGCACCAGTTGTCGGCAAGCCGCTTTTGAAAAAGAGTCTCGTGATTTTTTATCCGAATCAGATACCTGCCCCCTTCCTGTAATACCAAAGCGGCAGAGCCATCGTTATGCGCCACCAAATCCCGCAGAGAGCCGTTTTCGATGAGCATATCGACGCCGCACCGCTGGGCCTGTTTGTCGATCGGCGTGATATGGATGGTTCCCTCTGTGTCGGTCCAGCCAATCTTTGCACCGCCATTGGGTTGAGGAGCAAAGATCACTGGCCGCAATAATTTTCCGTCCCAAAAGCTGGCTGGGTTGTCGTAGCCGGTCCCCGCGTCGATGGTTGCTTTGACCGGTACGTTGGAGATCTTCAAGCGGCTTTGCAACGTGTTCGTTTTCTTCGTCGCATCGCTATCTTCCCCTAGGGGCGGCTGCGGTATTTTGGTTTCGGGCTTTGGCGAGGAAGTGGAGGGAACGTCGTTGACCGCGATCGCATGGTTAACAAGGCTCGCGAAAAGGGAAGTCAGCAACACAGGTAAAATCCATTTCATGGTAAAAACTCCGTTTCTTTTTTTGTGCGCCAAGAGATCCTGCGGTCACCGCGCAGCGGCATTCCAGGATCGGTTGAGTTGGCAGGGGGGTGCTTTGTTGTTTTTTCATGTGCCGCTTCCTTGAGCGGATCAAACAGGAAAAAAGCAGCAAGCCGGGAGGGGTAATCCAAGGCGGGATGAACCGGCCTGAATGGACCACGACCGGCACTGCACACGACCCTATCAGGAACCGGGGGCCACTGAATAGCACCCCCAAGGGGTCCTCGAAATCGCATCCAACCATCGGGATGCTTCGTCGCAGTTGGAGATCGGTGTCCCGCTTACGACAAGTTGCCTTTGCAGCTTTGACCATGCGGGAAAAAGAAAAAAAAGCGCGACACATGCAGCTTGCACGGCCCATCAGCGGATTCGCGTTACGGATTGGGCCAAGCATTTATGGCCAGGCATTGATATACGAGCAGAAAAAAACGACCCGTCCGGTGGAGCACCGAACGGGCCGTGTCGCTCAATATGATTAGCCAATCGCGTTTAGCGATTCAGGTATGCCGAGCTATCGGCATGCGGCATGGGTGGCATCGGGGCCGTATCGTTGGCCGCTGCGCCACAAGTAGGTTCACAACCACAAGCAGCTTCACAACCACAACCACAAATGGGCGTGCAAGTCGTATAGCCACAAGGCTTGCATGCTGCACAAATCAGGTCGTTTGGGCAGTGATGGCAAGGGCAGAGTACACGGCGGTACTTAACGTGCGTTACACACATCTTGGTCTTGCAGCAACCACAGCCGGTCTTGCATCGCTTGACCCGTGTGTGGCAGACCTTCTTGAAATACTTCATCTTGGGGCAGCAGCAATTCGACTCACAACCGCAAGTTGCTTCGCAACCGCAGGCAGGGGCCGCACCACAGGTGGCTTCGCAACCACAATCGGCAGCAGCACCACACGTGGGCTCACAACCACAGGTATCACAACTCATCCTGTGACCAAAACCAAAACTTTGCGTACAAAGGCCGCGCGTCAGAATGACCGACCCAAAAAGAATGTTCCATTTCATGATTTTCAATCTCCTTATCAAAAATAAATTGTCTATTTCGCGAGCGACTCGGCGTCCTGTTCACCTGCCTTGTTTAATTAATTCAGCAATGTGACGTTAGCCAATGTGACGTTAGCCCGTAAAACCGGTGCCTAATAGGCTCTCGTTGTTCGACTCGAATACTCTTGCGATAGGTTGCAGAACTCGACCCGATCAGCAAACGCGTTCCAGCACCGCTTTTGTTCGGAACTACCCGCGCGTAAAGCGATGATTCTCCTATCGGGCAAACTTAATGCGAGATATTGGAAAAACGTTGCAAGTTCAGGTGGTACGAGTTTTCCGTATCCAGTCACATGTAACTAACATGCGTTTCGACGGGTTTGGCCGATGGGATATTACTGGAAATGCCGACAAGCCATAGTGGGTTGGTGAGATACCAAGGAGTCCGAGGTCGACTTGCAGCAGGTGGCCCTGAGATAAGGGCCACAATATATATGACGGTTGTACGGCCTGTTAGGCAAACCTGTGCCGCAGGCACAATGGTGGGTGTGGCCGTCACCGCCCACACCAAGGCGAGCGACGTTGGATAACGGTTGATTCTAGCAGCACGACGCCCGTTGACCCAAGCACGAAGGCGATCCGCCGTAGGCGGACCATGCGGCCACACTTTGTTGGCGGGTATTACGGGTTAGGCAGTCGCTACAGTTCATTTTCACCGAGTAATCGTGCAATCGCCCCAGCAATTACAGCTATCTATCGATCCGACAGTTCGGCAATGCCTGTTGAAGCTCGTCGATCTTTGAATCACTGACACTAGTGTCGGTCAAGTTGAGGCGGGTGAGTTTTGATAAGCCCTTTAGGTAATTGATCCCGCTGTCGGTGATCTTTGTTCCTTGCAGGTGAAGTTCTTTTAGTTGGCGTCTTGATTGTAGGTACTCGACTCCTTCATCAGTTACATTGGTCAAATTGAGATCAAGGGCTGTTAGCCGATACAGTTTGGAAAGGTTTGCAACGAATACATCGCCAATCTGGGTATTACCAACACTTAGTGTCTCTAGCTTCGAAAATGTATGAAGCTGGTTCGCTGCTGAATCTGAGATTTGCGTACCATATAGACTCAACTTTCTGAGGTTGCTGAGGGGGATCAGGAAGACCAAGCCCTTGTCTGTAATCTTGGTTTCGGCGAGATTGAGCTTGGAAAGGCGACTTAATCCTTGCAACTGTCGAACTCCATCGTCCCCAACATTCGTTCCATAAAGAACCAAGTTTTCGAGATTTGGAAGTTGCGAAAGATGCGTCAATCCGTCGTCTGTAATATTGCCGAAACTAAGCACGACGGTTTTGAGTGTATTGATGTTTCGCAGATATCGTAAATCGTCGTCTTGTGCCTGCGTGTAAAGGAAATCAACTTCGATAACTGGGCCTTCCGTAAGCTGATGGTCACGGTGTATCTCGGCCCCTCGCTGCTGAAGAAATGCAATGCTTTTACTTGGATCGTTGGCTGCGGGCGTCTTGCTGTTTGTTGAAACGGTTTTGTCCGTACAACCAGGAATCAGAATAACTGCGACTGCTAACAACACGAATTTGGGGGGTGCTTGATTCATGCCAAGTGTCTGGCCACGGGACCTGCCAACTTGATTCTAGCGGGCACTCCCGGCTCCCGGCGAGGCGGTCCGCTTTGTCTGCCCCTGCGAGGTACCAATCTGTCACGATTGTTAATCGGCCCTCCATTGCCAACATTTTGCAATGGTGCCAGGTCCGGGGCCGGCGATCAAGGGATGGGCGGCAGGATGTGCCTGCCCCCCAGAATGTAAAACCGACTGCAAACCACACTTAAATCGGCTGCCATTCCAGGCCCTTGATCCGCGGCCGAATTAAAGAAATTAGCGAGAATTATGCTTTTTCCCAGTTCGTATGGGAGTCTGCAGGCGGTGGTCACTCGTTGATAAATCTTCAGGCGGCACTTAAAATATTGACTTTTCCAGCCCTATGCCTGCCGCATGCGAGCCAAGCGATTGAGAGAGCCTCCGCTCGCGGATTCTGTATCAAAAAATCAATGCGTTGCGTTGATAATCTTTGCGCTATTTACCACCACCTGACGGATCAATCTGTTTGTCAGAGAAACCTTGCCGGATTTAAGGACTTCTCCGGCAAGACTTACGCAAAAACCGTAACACAGTGGACTTACGTTGTTGAGAATTGAGTTTTCTGCTGAATAATTAACAGCCAACCCATGCCGCGTGCTCAGGATTGTCTGTGCGTGTCTTGTGGGGGCTTGAGCCTCGCCCTTGGGGCGACTTCGATCTCGTGGTCACGCCAGGAGGAAGGCTGGCTCGAGTTCGGCAACGGAATGCGTTGAGATGCAGCGGATTTAAAGGATGCCTGGAGTGATGGGACTATCGTGACGCCTGGGAGCTTGGAACAAGTTGAACCTCGACGGATTATTTGCACCGTTCGATCCACCAGTGACGAATCTCGTCGATCGCTTGCGCTATTGGTCTGAACAGCAGGGGGCGGAAGTCGCCTTCTATTTTACGAGCGATGGTGACGACGAAGTCAAGATTACGTACGCGCAGTTGGACATGCGTGCTCGCGCCATCGCTGCCCGCCTGATGGATTTGGGGATGGCGGGTGAACGAGCGCTGCTGCTTTATCCCCCTGGACTGGACTTCATTACGGCTTTTTTTGGCTGTCTATTCGCAGGGATGGTTGTTGTCCCCGCGTATCCGCCACGGCGCAACTGGAATATGGGGCGCATCCAGGCGATCAGTGACGATGCGGGCGCAAAAATCGTTCTTTCGGTCAGCGAGGTGACAGATCGTTCCCAGGGTTTGCTTGATGAAGCACCGCACCTGAAAGAATCGACTTGGTTGGCAACCGATGACATTTCAGATGAACTCGCTGCCAGTTGGAAAGAGCAGAGTCCGCAGGAAAAGGACCTGGCTGTTTTGCAGTACACCTCCGGTTCGACCGGTATGCCGAAAGGGGTGATGCTGACCCATGGCAATCTGATGCATAACTGTGCCCTGATTACTTATGGCTT
>JAUWIQ010000456.1 GCA_030605285.1 Planctomycetota bacterium | reverse complement strand
TATACGGAGGAGGCCATCCGATTTATTAAGGCCAATAAGGAGAAACCGTTCTTTTTATATCTACCTCATACGATGGTTCACCTTCCCTTGGCGGTTTCCCCCGCCTTTGCCGGGCGCACGGGGCGGCTCATCTGGGACGCGATTGAGGAAGTCGACTGGTCGGTGGGAGCTATTTTGGAAGCGGTCGCCAAGGCCGGTATCGATAAAAACACCCTGGTAATTTTTACCAGTGACAATGGGGCGGCGGTAGGTTCTTCCCTGCCACTACGGTCTCGAAAAGGTAGTGTCTACGACGGCGGAATTCGCGAGCCGACCGTCATGCGATGGCCTGGCAAAATTCCGGCCGAGAGCGTGTGCCGAGAAGTGGTTGCGAGTGTCGATATCTTGCCGACAATCGCCTACTTGGCGGGTGCCAAACTCCCAACGCAAAAGATTGATGGGCACAATATCTGGCCACTGATGCATGGCGAGGCCGGGGCGCAAAGTCCCCACACGACCTACTGCCTGATGCACGGACCGGGAACGGTCCGCAGTGGCCGGTGGAAATACTATCCCTGGCAGGAGGGCAAACATCATCAAGACCGGCCTCAAAAAACAAAAAATCTTACGGGCCATCCCGTTCAGCTTTACGATACCGTGGCTGACATTGGTGAAACGACCAATCTCGCAGCGCAAAATCCAGAAATCGCAAATCGCCTCCAAGCCGCTTATGACGCACATGTGGCTGAAATCAAAAGTAACCGCCGACCTGCCGCGGGTTTGGTCCGACCGCCCGGATCACGCTCATCAGCCCGTCCCAAAAAATAGCCGCTGACGAAATGGGCGCGCAGAAGCCTCTCAGGAAAGGATGCCCGCTAAGGCCAGATCGGCCACATCCGGCACCCGACTCGCTCGATGCGGGCAGTCGCCGTGCCAAAGACCTGCGCGAGGAGTGCCTCATCAACCACATCCGCTGTTTTGCCGCTGCGGATCACTCGACCATCGCTGAGGACCAGAGCATGGGTGATGGCCGGAAGAATTTCTTCGAGGTGATGTGTCACCAGGACCAATTGCGGTGAGAGCGGATCAGCCAGCAGCTGGCTTAGGGCGGCGAGAAACAGCTCGCGGGCACCCGGGTCCAAACCCGCACACGGCTCGTCCAATAAGATCAACAGCGGGTCCGCCATTCGAGCCCTGGCGATCAACACCTGTTGCTGTTCACCTTGGGACAAAACGCCGAAAGGGCGATCCCCAATTTCGCCACAGAGCGATTTCTCCAGCAGCCATCTGGCCCGTTCGTAATCTTCCGTCCCCGGTTCGGTGCCTGGAAAGCAGCGCAGGCCAAACTGGGCAAACCGACCACTCACGACCGTATCGAGGGCAGCTTCTTCTTTCGGTACTGCGGCAACCAGAGTCGATGAGACCCAACCGATACTGCGGCGTAACTGACGGAGGTCTCGGAGTTGCTTGCCACAGCGACGTACCGTTCCGCCCGCATTTGGCCAAAGATAGCCGGTCGCAATACGCAACAGGGTTGTCTTGCCGCTGCCATTGGGACCGAGCAGCACCCAGTGCTGGCCGTGATGAATCGTCCAGTCGATGCAATCCAGAATCGTCTGGTCACCTGTGCGAAAAGATACTTCTTGAAACTCCAGGAGAGGATCTTCCGACATGGCATCACTCCATCGCCTGTTTCTGGTTACTTTCGCAACTATGGATTCTGTTCCCTGTTTTATCTCAATGCGCACCTTGCGAATACGGGCAGCCATTGAATTAGAAAAAAGGAACGCTGTGCAAACAGACCTGCAACAGACCGGGTTGGGTTGACTTGATGTCGACGCCCGTTACGATTGACGGCATTCTTCGTTCAGCAACCGCTGAAATCTCACGCCAATTGATAAACCACCCGCGCGTGCGGTAGCTGCTGTGTCCATTTTACATGATGACGTGCCACGGCAGACGATTGGCATTCAGAAGCTGTCCCTCCCCGAAAAATTCCTCGCGTATCCGCTACTGCGTGGGCCCCATGCGCAAACGATAGCCGCGGTTTACCTACCGGGTACCTCCTATCCCTATCGGGCCAGGCAACATGCGATTGAGTTTCAAGATGGGGATCGAGTCGTTTTGCACGACGATCGTCCAGCGGGATGGAAATCGGGGAATCCAATCATCCTCTTGTTGCACGGATTGGGTGGTTGTTTTGCCAGTCGCTACATGGCGCGTGCTGCGGGCAAGCTGAACGCTGTAGGCTTGCGGACATTCCGCATGGACCAACGAGGTTGTGGTACCAGTTTAAAAACTTCCCGGTTCCCTTTTCATGCTGGACGCTCGGAAGATGTCGCAACGGTAATCCAACATTTGAGCCAGCTTTGCCCCGAGTCCCCTTGCGTGCTGATAGGATTTTCGATCGGCGGCAATGTGGCCCTTAAATTATTGGGAGAAATCGGAGTCGGCCCCTGCGGGCAGTTGGTCGGGGGGATTTCCATCTGTCCCCCGATCGACCTGGCAGCGACCGTCAATGCGGTCGAAAGCCCTCGGAATCGAGTCTACCGATGGTTCATCGTACAGGCACTCTTGAGACAACACGCCTTACGAAGGCAGCATGTTGCGAATGCCAAAACAGTTCGTTTTGCCCGCCGTCCACGCGGTTTGCGGGAATTTGATGAAGTTCTTACTGCACCCTTGTGCGGTTTTTCCGATGCCCGCAGTTATTACCGAGCCTGCAGTTCCCGGCCACTTTTGATGCATATCAGGCGACCAACCATCATCCTCCCCGCCAAGGATGATCCCGTCATTCCCGTTGCGCAGTTTGCCGGCTCAG
>JAUWIQ010000218.1 GCA_030605285.1 Planctomycetota bacterium | reverse complement strand
GTCACCTCGTCGCGCATCTGAGCGCTGCTCGTCCCGGCCGGACCGCCGGCTAAGTCGCGGTAGGAGACGGCCGGGACCTCGATGTGCAAATCGATGCGATCCAGAAGCGGGCCACTGATCTTGCCCATATAACGCTCGATCTGCGGCGGCGTGCAGTGGCAGTCGCGCCGCGGGTCGGTGCGGTAACCGCAGGGACAGGGATTGAGTGCGGCGATGAGCATGAAGTCCGCCGGGTACGTGGAGGTGGCCAGGGCGCGGCTGATCGTCACCCGCCCATCTTCGAGCGGCTGCCTCAGTACCTCGAGCGTGCGGCGATTGAACTCGGGCAGTTCGTCAAGAAACAACACCCCGTGATGCGCGAGGCTGATCTCCCCCGGCGCGGGGGGCGAGCCACCACCCGCCAGTCCCGCGTGACTGATCGTGTGGTGCGGCTCGCGGAAGGGACGCACCGAGAGCAGCGGCTCGGCGGGGTCGAGTTTGCCGAGCGTACTGTAGATGCTGCTTGTTTCAATCGATTCTCCGGCGGTCAACTCGGGTAGGATCGTGGGGACCCGTTTGGCGAGCATCGTTTTGCCCGAACCGGGCGGTCCGATCATGAGCAGGTTGTGGCCACCGGCCGCCGCGATCGTGGCCGCCCGCTTGGCCGTCTCCTGGCCCCGCACGTCGGCAAAGTCAATCTCATAGCGGGAGGTTTTTTTTCGCCAGGCATCGAGCCCTGCCGGCAGCGGGGCGATGGAATGGGTGCCTGAAAAAAATCCGACCGCGCTGGCGAGCGACTCGATCGGGATCACCTCCACCCCTTCGACCACTGAGGCCTCGGCGGCATTCGCTGCGGGCAGCACAAGACCCGCCAGTTGCGGATCGGCCGCGACCGTAATGGCCATCGAGAGGGCCCCTTTGATCGGTCGCATCGTGCCATCCAGTGCCAACTCCCCGACGACTGCATAACGGCCGAGCGATGTCGATTCGAGCTGGTCGGCCGCGGCCAGGATTCCCAAGGCAATGGGCAGATCGAAGGAGGCGGCCTGCTTGGGCAGCTCGGCCGGGGCGAGGTTGATCACCACCCGATCCCGCGGCGCATGAAAATGGGAATTGACCACCGCCCGCGAGACGCGGTGCGTGCTCTCGCGGACCGCCGCCTCGGGCAGTCCGACCAACACTGTCTTGGGGAGCGACTTGGGCGAGACATCGACCTCGACCTCGACTCGCACCGCTTCGAGGCCCAAGAGTGAAAACGTCTGCAGTTTGGCCAGCATGCCGCACCTCCTATGCTTCTAAAACGGACTGCCTGAAAACGCTCTGCCCGGCCTAATAGTGAACATCTGTACAGATTATGCCAAAAGCCCCCGTGGGATGCAAGCGGGCTGCCCTGGGCAGCGAGAGCTTCTTATGGGCGCGGCAGAGTGCTGCCGATAGAATCTTGCCAGGATCGGCGCGAATACGTTCGCGGCGGCAAGATCCCCAAGAAATCATTTTCAGGAGAAAACCGGATGCCGCTCTTCGGTGGTAAGAAGCGTTTGGTCGACTGGGCCAGTTGCGCCGGGTGAGCGGGTAAGCTTCCCCAGGAAGCAACCGCACAGGTCGTGCGCGGACTACCAAAATTTGAGCACCCCGACTTGCTAGTCGGGACCGACGGCTTTAGCGATGCCGGGGTCTTCCGCTTGCGCGACGACTTGCTGATTTTGCAATCGCTCGACTTCTTTCCGCCCCTGGTCGACGACCCCTACCTGTATGGACAAATCGCCGCGGCCAACAGTTTGAGCGACATTTACGCGATGGGCGGAGATCCAACGACCGCGCTGAACATCGTCGGTTTTCCGGACGATAAGCTGAGCCTCGACATCCTCCATGAAATTCTCCGCGGCGGGGCCGAGCGGGTGCAGGCAGCCGGAGCGCTCCTCGTCGGGGGTCATACGGTACGGGATACCGAGATCAAGTACGGGCTGAGCGTGACCGGCACCGCCACCCCGGAGGCGTTGTTGACCAACAGCGGAGCGCAGCCCGGAGACCACCTGGTGCTGACCAAGGCCCTGGGGACCGGTTTTGTGACCACGGCCTTTAAACGGAACCGTTGCCCAGAAGACGTACTCGCCACTGCGACTGAGAGTATGGCACAGTTGAACAAGGCGGGGAGCGAGGCAGCCCGGGCGGTGCGTGCCAGCGCCTCGACCGATATCACCGGCTTCGGCCTGGCCGGTCATGCCGGTGAGATGGCAGGGGCGAGCAGCAGGACCCTCGTCTTGGACCTCGCGGCCCTGCCCATTTTGCCCGGGGCGGCCGAACTGGCGGCGGGCGGCTATCAGAGCCGGGCCAGCAAGACCAACCGCAGCGCGGCTGCTAAAGCGATGCGGATCGAAGGCAGCGGCGAGCCGCTGCAGCTTGAGATGGCATTCGATCCGCAGACATCGGGCGGACTGCTGATCAGCGTAGCGGCCGGGCGTGCGGGTGAGCTGGTCGAGAAATGCCGCGCGGCCGGTGCGACCGCGACAACCGTTGTGGGTGAAGTGGTCGAAAAACAGGACGTGCTGCTGGTTTTGCGTGGCTAGCGGCTGGGGCGTTGCCGAGTGGGCCCGTCGCGCGGGGCAACCATCCCGCTGAAGTTACCCAGATTCTCAGGCCTTCGCCTCTTTCGATGCTCCTCAAGGCGAAAATTCCGCCCTTTTTTCGCAAAGAGGCCTTGGTTCCCGGGGAGGGATGCAAATCCATAAAATCAAAAAAACTGGCCGCCTGCGGCAAAATATGGCAATCTATCTCCTAGACCGCTCCGCTGCCGATATCAGACCGTCAGCGCGGGGTCGGGTACAGGGCGTGAGGAGGCGTTGGCGTGTCGATAGGATTTGACTGCGCGTCGTGCGGAAAGCATTTTGAAGTCAAGGAAGAACTTGCAGGCCGCAAGGCCAAATGCAGCCGCTGCGCGGCGATTTTAGTCATACCCCCGCCGGTTTTGGTCCATGTTGCGGATCACCCCGCAGAAGACGAGTATCGTCTGGCCACTGTGTTCGACGACGAATTGGAGGGAGCCGGGCAAACAGCCAACAACTGCCCCAACTGCTCGGCCGCATTGAGTCCCGAAGCGGTCCTCTGCGTACACTGCGGATTCCATTTGAAAAAGGGCAAAAGAATTGACGGCCCGCAGGAGAAAGTTCCTGCAATGAAAGCCCCGGCGGCGGCCTCGAATACAAAGTTGCAACGCCCGCGCGGTGCTAAAAACAGACCCAGTCAATTCAATTTTGCGACTTATCTACGCGGTACCTTTTTTAGTCTCCTCGGCGCCTTGCTGGGTGGCGGTCTCTGGACAGCAATCGCGTTGACGACGGGCTACTCACTCGGGTTTCTAGCCTGGGTAATCGGCGGGCTTGCCGGTTTGGGCATGGCGCTCGGCTATCAAAACGATGGCAGCGTCCTGGCAGGAATGACCGCTGCGGGAATGACGTTGGTCGGCTGTGTGTTCGGCAAGGTACTTTGGTTTGCACTTTATCTGGGAGCGATTGGCAGCACGATCGACGAAGTGGATCATCACTATGTGGCAAGCATCGTCGCCGAGGAATCATTCCGCCTTCAGGGGATCGCCCCGGATGAAGTCGAAGAAGATCGCCTGGATGCGGAAATAGAAAAGACGATTCCCCGGGTAGCGTCCTGGAGCGATCAGCAGATCGCCGAGCGGATTGCACTTTACGAAGACGCCAATCGGAGTGAAGCCTACCAGATACTCTTCGGTCGGGAACTCACTGCAATTGGCAAGCGCAGCAGCGACCTTCAGCAACAGGAAGCCCTACGCATTTATCAAAAACTCGCCTCGCAGGTCGTGGAGATGTCGGACCAGGAAGTTGTCAATCTGCTCGCCGAAGAGAGTGCGCCTCCTGAGGCGACGGTGGCAGCGAGGGCCGCGGCGCCGGCGGAGGACCAGCAAGGCAGCAGCATCTTTTCGGTGGTGTTGGTCGCGAGGCTGGCTTTTGGCATCTTTGGCGGTGTTTTCCTGGTCTTGGGCATGCTGACGGCCTACCGCGTGGGTAGCGGTCAAATGACCGCCTGAAATCTACCCCACCGCAATTGCGTGATTTTTCCCTCGGGTGGTCGCGCGCGCCGCAAGGCTAGCAGGCGCATTGAAAAAACGGCAGAATATCGGATCATGACTGCCCTACCCACGAGTTTTGGCGACCCCTGTTTCCAGGCTTTTCGATTTTTCCCCAGCAAGCGGCCTTTTCCCAGTTCGCCACACACGCCTCAAGACTTCCAAACATTGCAGCAATTTTTTTCCTGCACGCTGGCCCATCATGTTGTCCCCTGCTGAAATCAACCTCCACCTCCATACCCAGATTCCGATCACCCGCACGATGGGGATCGAGATCGTCGATATTTGTGCAAGCAGCGTTCGTAGCACGGCGCCCCTGGAGGCGAATATCAACCACCAGGAATCCGCCTTTGGTGGTAGTATTGCCACGCTCGGTATCGTGACCGGTTTTGTCATCGTGTGGGCCAACCTCAAGCTCAACGACCGTCGGGCGGAATTGGTGATCCAGCATAACGAAACCGAATTCAGCAAACCGGCGATGGGCGAGATGGTCGCCGAGTCTCGCAGGCTCTCCGAGGCCGCAATGGCTGAATTCATCTCCTCGCGCGAGAGGACATGAAAGGCCC
>JAUWIQ010000164.1 GCA_030605285.1 Planctomycetota bacterium | reverse complement strand
CAGGAAAAATTGGATTTTCTATGAAGTGGTTTTGCAGTTTGATTGCCAGCGGCCTCTTGCTTGGCGCTCTGGATTTTTGCCTAGGCGCCAACGAGCCCTTGAATCCGCAACTCACGATCGCTCCCGATCAGCAGATTGTGATCGTAGGCAATACCCTGGCCGAGAGAATGCAGCATGATG
Organism: Planctomycetota bacterium; assembly: GCA_030605285.1. The sequence continues at coordinate 5,340 of JAUWIQ010000164.1, read as the reverse complement.
GCTGGCTGGAGACATTGTTGCAAAATCGGTTTCCGCAGCAACGGCTGAGAGTTCGAAATCTGGGTTTTTCCGCAGATGCACTGACCGAGCAATTGCGGGTAACCGGATTCGGATCCCAGGATGAATGGTTGCAGCGGACCCAAGCAGATGTAATTTTCGCCTTTTTTGGTTTTAATGAATCGTTTGCAGGTGAAGCGGGCCTCGAGAAGTTCAAAGCCGATTTGAAAAAGTTTATTAGCGATAAACGGCAACACCAATACAACGGCCACGCGGCACCGCAAATCGTCCTCTTCTCGCCGATTGCGCACGAAGATTTGGGGGACCCTAATCTTCCTGATGGGAGAGAAAATAACGAGCGAATCAAGCGGTATACCGAGGCCATGGCCGAGGTGGCCCGTCAACAGAAGGTTGTGTTTGTGGACCTTTTCGGGCCCACCCTGGCGGCTTTTAAGGCCTCCAAGGTCCCGCTCACGATCAATGGGATCCATCTCAATGAGGCGGGCAATCGTCGCGTTGCTGAAATCATCGAGCAGGCCCTCTTCGCGGCAAGAATACCGATCCAGGACGAAGCGCGACTTGCCGCACTGCGTGAAGCGGTGACCGATAAGAACTTTTACTGGTTTCACCGCTATCAGACGACTGACGGATACAACGTGCATGGTGGGCGAGCGGACCTGAAATTTATTGCTGGCCAAAGTAATCGCGAGGTGATGAACCGCGAGATGGAGATACTCGAGGCGATGGCGGCAAACCGCGACCCGAGAATCTGGGCCCTGGCTCAGGGTCACGATCTGGCGGTGGATGACAGCGGAGTACCGGATCACATCGAGGTAAAAACAAACGCCCCCGGTGAGGGTCCCGACGGTGCGCACCTTTACCTGGGTGGCGAGGAAGCAATTGACAAAATGGAAGTAGCCGATGGCATGCAGGTCAACCTGTTTGCATCCGAAGAAGAATTTCCCGACCTGATCAATCCAGTACAAATGAGCGTTGATCCCAAGGGCCGCTTATTTGTTGGTACGTGGAATAGTTATCCACACTGGAAGCCGGGTGATGCGATGAACGACAAGTTGCTAATTCTTGAAGACCAAGACGGTGATGGCAAGGCAGATCGTTGCAAGACATTTGCAGACAAGCTGCACAATCCTACCGGCTTTGAATTTTGGGGCGGGGGTGTGATTGTTGCCATGGTGCCCGATATTCTTTTTCTAAAGGATACGGATGGAGATGATGTTGCCGACCAGCGTATCCGTATTCTACACGGACTCAGTTCAGGCGACACGCACCATTCCGCGAACAGTTTTGTAGTCGGTCCCGACGGGGCAGTCTATTTTCAAGAAGGTATCTTTCATCGCACCCAAATTGAAACTCCCTATGGCCCGATACGAAACAAAAATGGTTGTGTTTGGCGATTCGATCCAAGAAGCTATCAAGTCCAGCGATATATTCCTTACGATTTTTTAAATCCGCATGGTCATGAGTTCGACCGTTGGGGCCAGGGTTTTATGCACGATGGCACCAATGCGTATCCCTATCACGACACAATTTTTTCTGGACACATTGATTATCCAGATCGTCATAGCCACGACCCTCCGTGTCCAAATCTCTACGAGGTCCGCACGCGACCCTGTCCCGGAACGTTAATTGTTTCGAGCAAACACTTTCCAGAAGAAAACCAAGGAAATCTTCTAGTCGCGAATGTGATTGGTTTTCAGGGAGTTCTGCAATATAAGCTGCAGGACAAAGAGAGCAGTTTCGAGGGGATTCCCGCAGAACATATTGTGCGTTCCCCAGATCGCAACTTCCGCCCTACCGATTTTGAGATTGGCCCGCAGGGCGCAATCTATTTTTCGGATTGGCAAAATCCGGTCATTGGCCACATGCAGCACCACATCCGTGATCCGAGTCGTGATCATAAGCATGGTCGTGTCTATCGAATTACTTATCCGAGTCGCCCATTGTCCGAACCGGCCCGAATAGCCGGTGCGCCCATTGCATCGTTGCTGGATTTTCTTAAATCAAGAGAAAACTATGTGCGCTACCGGGCGCGTATCGAATTGAGCGACCGAGACAGTGATCAGGTGATTCAGGCGATTGATCGATGGATTGCAGAACTCGATCCCAAGGATCCAGAATATCAACACCATCTACTCGAAGCCCTCTGGATCCACCAACAGCATCATGTCGTGAATGAAGGACTGCTGGAAAAGTTATTGATGTCACCCGATTATCGCGCACGGGCGGCGGCGACACGAGTGGTCGGATATTGGCAAGCAAACCTCAGCAATCCACTTGCGCTCCTCAAGGAACGGGCAATCGATGAGCATCCCCGCGTGCGACTCGAAGCGGTGCGTGCTTGCAGTTTCTTGCCTACTGCCAAGGCGATGGAAGTTGCCCTTTCTGCGACCAAGTTGCCCATGGACAAATACCTGGAATACACGCTGGCCGAGACGATCAAACAACTGCAAAGCCAGCAGAATTAATTTTTCACTGGGCAGGTGACTGTGGCTGGCAATCAGCTTGAATTCCTGCGGTTTCGATAGAACGCCTGCACCACATTGCGTTCTGCAAGCCCTTGATTCACGTGGGGCCGGCGCTGGGTGAGAAAAGCCGCTGCCTGCTCAGGCGAAAACCCTTTTGCTTGGATCAGCCAGCAGACAATCACCGTAGCGCTGCGCCCGCGACCCGCTTTGCAGTGGACATATATCTTTCCCCCTTTTTCAAGCTGTGCGGTGATAAAGGCGACCCCACGCTCGACATCTTCAAGTGACGGGGGGGTGAAATCGGTTGTGGGTAGCCATAGTTGACTGCTTTCGTGCTGCCCATACGCTCTCCGGGGCCCCTCGTATTCCAGGCACATATTGACCACCCCCGTAACCCCTTCCTGGGCGAGCCGTTTTACATCCCACGAAAATGGTAGGGCTCCAATCAGTAACTGGTCGTCAACCGCATCCCACCAATGCCGAATACGGAGGATGCGGCCAAGCAATACGTTCCAGGCGAGCGTGGGCAGAAACAGCATTCGGATCAATGCGTACCGCACAATTCCCCTCAAGAAATCCAGTCGCTGTTGACGGCATACCGAATCAGCTACTTGCGGCTTCGAAGTATTCCTTCGAGTCTTTCCAGTCGGCCTTCATCGTGGTGTTCAATGCGTATCGATTACGCTTTTTGGATTTTGATTCATCTCGCGCTGTCGGGCACTGCCAGTTGGACGATTGCCCTGACACGCAAACATCAAATTAAGATATCGTCGCCCGCCGTCAAGAGACCCACGAGTTCCCTGAGCGATCCACCCCCTGTTGGAATCACAACAAGGGTAGATAATGAATAACATGAAGTTATACGATTCGGAAGCTCTGCGAGAAGTTGCGGTTATATTTTTTTTGTCCAAATTTTTTTTCGTTTTGCTGATGACATCCTCCATTTCCACCGCAACAGGGCAAAATTACGACGAATTGCAGGTGCCCCGTTACGAACTTCCTAACCCGCTGATTTTTTCCAACGGCAAGAATGTCGATAGCCCGGCCGCCTGGTGGGAAAAACGCCGCGGTGAAATCCTGCAACTCTTCGAGGACCAAGTCTATGGAAGGTCTCCGGAGGAGCTGCCAAAAAGTACGATTACGGTTACCGAAGAGAAGACAGGGGCGTTGGACGGTTTGGCCCACCGCAAACAGGTTACGGTCCGTTTTGGCGATGGAGAAAGCGGGCCCGCTCTAAATCTCCTTGTCTATCTTCCGCTCAACTCCAGTGGTCCTGTGCCGCTGTTTGTCGGTTTGAATTTCATGGGGAATCAAACCGTACACCCAGATCCGGAAATAGCGATAACCACTAGTTGGACGCATGGGGGTGTCGACGAAGGGATCGTAGATCACCATGCGCAAAAAGAATCGCGAGGCGTCAAAGCATCGCGGTGGCCGATTGGAAAAATCCTAGCCCGCGGATACGGAGTGGCCACTGCCCATTGCGGAGATTTGGACCCGGACTTCGACGATGGTTTTGCCAATGGTATCCAGCCACTATTTTTTCGTCCCGGACAGACCAAGCCAAGAGCGGACCAGTGGCAGACGATCGGGGCTTGGAGTTGGGGATTGAGTCGGGCGATGGATTATTTTGAAACAGAGGAACAGATCGACGCAACGCGTATTGTCGTATTGGGGCACTCGCGACTGGGAAAAACCGCCCTCTGGGCCGGCGCGCAGGATCCGCGATTTGCAGTGGTGATCTCGAACAATTCCGGGTGCGGTGGAGCGGCCCTCAGCCGTCGCCGCTTTGGAGAAACGGTGGCTGCGATCAACAAGAGTTTTCCGCACTGGTTTTGTGGTAATTTTAAAAAATATGACAACAAGGAACAGGCGCTCCCGATCGATCAGCATATGCTGATCTCTCTCATCGCCCCTCGGCCTGTCTACATCGCCAGTGCTGCGGAGGATCGCTGGGCAGATCCGAAGGGTGAATTTCTTGCCGCGCTAGGTGCGGATCCCGTCTATCGTCTTTTGGGCACAGAAGGCCTCCCGGTCGCCACGATGCCACAAAAAGATTTTCCCGTGCAGGGGACGATCGGCTACCATGTCCGCAGTGGGGGGCACGATATTACCGGCTACGACTGGGACCGCTACCTTGATTTTTCGGATCGGCATCTCCAAAAATCGACGCCCCCCTGATCTCCGCCTCCGCAATGCAATATAAGTGGCTCGAGGTGCGTAGGTAGATCCGTGAATCGCAAATCACAGGACTGGCCATCCCATCCCCGGGCAACTTGTTGCTGGCAATGGCCTCGAACTTGTCCCCGGCGCGAAACACATGGACATTCCCGGTCTCGTCAGGGAGGTAGACAATATCACCCACCGCAGTGGGCGAGGCAGAATAACCTCGGCGTCCCAGGCGCTCCGTCCATAATTCCTGACCGGTTTGAGGGTCGTAACAACGCACAATATTAGCGTCCTGAGTCACAATCAGGCGATCGTTGATCACGAGTGGCGAGGGGACATAGGCCTTAATCCCCTTTTCCCAGACGATCTCGCCACTGCCATCGGCCCGTACCGCCATCAGATTCTGTTCTGGCCAACCCCCGCTCGCAAAGACCACTCCTTGATGCCAACCTATCGTATTGGCGGTGGTTGCCGCAGGACCCCTGGATTTCCAGCGCAAGTGGCCATTGGCGGGATTGTAACTAGAGACTTCGTTGTGGCCGCTAAGCAATAGTTGATCGACGCCATCAATTTTGGTAATGACAGGAGTACAAAAGCTCGAGTTATCCGTACGATCAATCCGCCAAACCATTTCCCCGGTTTCGCGATCCATTGCTGTCAGGAATCCGCTGCCCTGATTATCTCCGTT